>JBFMFA010000142.1:0-7407 GCA_040753195.1 Gemmatimonadota bacterium
CGCTTCCAACTGCTGCTGCAGATCCGCCTCGGCAATCTCGATGCGACGATCACCTTCCACGAGGATCGGCTTCTTGATCTCGGTAATGCCTAACGAGACGGTGAGCGTGTACGTACCCGGTACGACCAGGGGCCCGCCGCCGCCGCCACCGAAGAACCCACCGCCTCCGCCACCACTGACGACGCCACCGCCGAAGGCCTGCGGACCTGGAGCTGGTGCGGGCGGACGCGGGGCGTCGTGACGCAGATCCCAGACGAACCGACTGACGCCCGCGCGTGTCGTCGTCGCCGGGAGGCGACGGATCATCTTCCCGGAGGCGTCGGCGATTGTGGCGCGCAGCGAGTCGCCGCCGCTCTTGCTGTAGTAATAGATGAGGGCCCCGAACGGCGGATTCTCGCCTTCGAACTTCTTCTGGCCCAGGTTCGCGTCGTTCCCCCAGATCACATAACGGACGGCCGGTTTCACGTCGAAGACGTACGAGTTGAAAGCCATCGCCTGCGCCAGTTGCTGCAGCGGCGTCAAGTCATCGAGGATGAAGAGCCCGCGGCCATGTGTCCCGATGACGAGTTCGTTGTCGCGCGGATGCACGAGCAGGTCGCGCACCGGCGTGGCCCCGATGCCTAACCGGAGCGAATACCATCGTTCGCCGCCGTTGAACGAGACGTACGGACCGAACTCCGTGCCAAGGTAGAGCAGGTTGGCGTTCCTGGGATCGTCGCGAACCACGTGCACCCAACCGCGCGCCGGCAAATTCCCCGTGATGCGCTTCCACGTCTTGCCGTAATCGCGCGTCACGAAAGCGTACGGAGTATAGTCGTTCGTCTGCCAGTGGCTGGCGGCGACATACGCCGTCCCCGCATCGTGATCGGACGCATGAATCGTGGAGATCCACGCGTTAGGCGGCAGGCCCGCAATATTGCGGACCACGTTCGTCCATGTTTTGCCGCCATCCTGCGTGAGCTGCACGTTGCCGTCGTCCGAGCCCGCCCAAATCACCTGATTGTACTTCGGCGATGGCGCAATGGTGAGCAGCGTCGAGTGGAACTCCGCGGCGGTGTTGTCGCGCACGATCGGCCCGCCGGAGTTAAGCTGTTTATTCTTGTCGTTCGTCGTTAGGTCCGGCGAGATCTGTTCCCACGATTGGCCGAATGTCGTCGTCTTGAAAATGACGTTGCCGCCGAAATACACAGTCCTGGGATCCTTCGGATCGAGGACGATCGGCGAGTTCCAGTTGAAGCGGAACTTGTGCGTGGCCAACGAATCGCCCGCGCTGCCGACGCGCGCCGGGTACGGATGGATGGACCGCGTGTCGCCGGTGCGCACGTCGGTAATCGTGATGTTGCCGCCCTGCGATGCCGTGTAGACGAGATACGGACGTTCAAGATCCGGCACCGCGTGGAATCCGTCGCCGCCACTCACCGTCACCCAGTCGCGTTTACGATTCCCTTGCTGAAGCAGCGTGCGGCTCGGGCCGCACCAGTGACCGTTGTCCTGCAAGCCGCCGCAGATGTTGTACGGTTTTTCGTTGTCGAGATTGATGTGATAGAACTGCGTGAACGCGTAGGTATTGATGATCTCGAAGTTGCGGCCGCCGTCGTACGAAACCTGCCATCCACCGTCTGATCCGCTGAGGATGTAGTTCGGATCCACAGGATCGATCCACAACGCTTGATGGTCACCGTGGATGTCGCGTGCAATCGTCTGGAAGTTGCGCCCGCCGTCTTCCGACATGTACAAGCCGCCCGAGAGCGTGAAGACCCGATTCGGATTTCTCGGATCCGCCCTAATGTCGCTGTAGTAGAACGGCCGGAAGTTGATGTTCGGGTTCCGGTTCATCGTCTGCCACGTTTCACCGCTGTCGTCTGTGCGCCACAACACGCCTTCGTCCTTCGTCTCAGAGAGCACATACACGACATCGGGATTCGTGCGATGCACAGAGACGCCGATGCGGTCCATGTCACCCTTGGGCAGACCACGCGTGCTGCCCGCGCCCGAGAGCTTGGTCCATGTCGCGCCACCGTCGATCGATTTGTATAGCGCGGTCTCCCCGCCGCCCGAGGTGAAGTACCACGGGTAGCGGCGATGTGTGTACATCCCGGCCCACACGATGTTCGAGTTGGTGGGATCGGTGTCGAGATCTGAGCAACCGGTGAGGTCGTTCTTGTACAGGATCTTGTTCCAGGTTTTGCCGCCGTCGGTCGTCTTGAAGACGCCGCGTTCCTCGTTAGGCCCCCAGGTGTGCCCTAACGCGCAGACGTACACGATGTCCGGATTGCGCGGATCGATGCGCACTCGGGCGATCTTATCCGTGCCATCCAATCCCACGTATTTCCAGGTGCGTCCCGCATCGATGGACTTGTACACGCCGCCGCCGATCGACGCACTGTTGCGCGGGTTGTTCTCGCCTGTGCCGACGTAAATCGTGTTGTGATCACTCGGCGCAATCTGCAGGTCGCCGATGGAACCCCACGGCTGGTCATCGAACAGCTGCGTGAACGTCACGCCGCCGTTGGTCGTTTTCAGAAGTCCGCCCGCCGCCGCGCCCACGTAGTACGTGGAACGGTCGCCGGGAACTCCCATAACGAGCGGGATGCGCCCCGCCTGGTTCGCGGGACCGATCGATCGCCAGCGCAGATTCTTGAGCGCGTTGATCTCCGGTCCGTCGGTGAGCGACGCCGGCGCTGCGACCGCTTGCTGCGCTGCGGCGCGTTGGGCGTGAGCGGCTAACGACGCCGCAAGGCTCGTTAGGACGAAAAGCGATGCCTGCTTCAGCGTGACCATGCATGATCCTCGACGAGAACGTGAACGCACGCAGAAAGTACATGCGTGGTGGCCAGCGTTGCCACAAGAGCAAAAGAAAACCGCCCGGACACGCGGTGCCCGGGCGGTTGAACAAGTTCAGCGAAACTACGGAACCGTGATGACCACCGTCTTGCTGTTGGTCAACCCGCCGTTGTCCGTCACCGTCAGCGTAATTGACGGTGTCGAGCCAATCGGGAACGGGTATGAAACGCTGACACCGGTCTTGTTTGGACGGCCAGGTGTGCTCCAAACGTAGGACACGATCGTTCCGTCGGGATCAGTGGAAGAACTGCCGTTGAAAGCGCAGTCGGCTCCAATGCCCGTCGGACGGGCCACGCAATTCGCCGTGAAGTTCGCCGTTGGTGGCTGATTCGTCGGAGGTGGCGGTGGCGGAGGCGGAGGTGGAGCGCTGCCAACGGTAAACGTGATCGCTTTGCTGTTCGTCGCGCCAAGGTTGTCAGTGACGGTCAGCGTGATCGTCTGCGTCGTTCCGTTTGGATACGGGTAACTCACGATCGGGCCAGAGAGCGGCGAACGACCTGTGGCGGTCCAGTTGTAGGCGGCGATGGTTCCGTCTGGATCAGTCGACGAGGTACCGTCGGCTCGACAATCGGCACCGATTCCGTCAGGCCGCACGACGCAATTCACGGTGAAGTTGGCCACGGGATTCTGATTGGTCGGCGGTGGCGCGCCGCCAATGAAGCCCATGTAGAGCAGGCGATTGGGGCTGCCCGTGCCGGCGTTCGTCACTTTGTTGAGCGACGCGTTGTTGATGATCGCCGTTGCGGTCTGTGTCGCGGTGTGCGTCGGGTTAAACGAGCGATACAGCGCCGCTACACCGGCGACGTGCGGCGACGCCATCGACGTTCCGCTCAGCGTTGCCGTCGCCGAATTACTGCCGATGTACGACGAGACGATGCTGCTTCCCGGCGCGAAGATGTCGAGACAGGTGCCAAAATTCGAGAACGACGACCGCGCGTCCGTGTTTGTCGTCGAGCCCGTGGTCAGCGCGTTCGCCGCCCTCGCCGGAGAGTAATTGCACGCGTTGGCGTTGCTGTTGCCTGCGGCGACGGCTGAGACGACGCCGGCGTTGACCATCGCGTTCGTGGCATTGTCGATCGTTGTCGACACGCCACCGCCGAGGCTCATGTTGCTCACGGCCGGTTGAATCGCGTTGGCGGTGACCCAGTTGATGCCTGCCGTAACAGACGTCGTGGTGCCGCTGCCGAAGCAGTCGAGTACGCGTACGGCGTGAACAGTTGCCGTCTTCATGATGCCGTACGTCGTGCCAGCGGTGGTGCCGGCGACGTGCGTGCCGTGACCATCGCAGTCCGTCCAGGCGGGGCCCGACGGCGCGACTGGCGTGATGTGGTTGGACGAGGTGCCGACGCGGCCAGCGAATTCGTTATGCGTTGTGAGCAATCCCGTGTCGATGATGTACACGTGGACGGCCGCACCACCCGTCGGATACGTGAACGAATTGTTGAGCGGGAGGTTGACCTGGTCGATCCGGTCCAAGCCCCACGAAGGAGTTGGCGATTGAGTTGCGATCTTGCTGAAAACCTGAACCGGCTCAACGTACTCGACGCTCGGATTGGCCCGGATGCGCGCGATAGCATTGGCATCGGCGCGGACGGCGAAGCCGTTGACTGCTGCGCCAAACACCGCGATCACCTGGCCACCGGCCGCCGCCGACATGCTCTGCGCGGTAAGGGTCAGACCCGATGTGCTAGTGGGCGAGCCACGCAATGCGACGATGTACTCGTTCGGCACGAGCTGCGACTGCACGTTGCCCAGCACGTCGATCACTGGCGCGAGACGTGAGGGTCCGGATGAGATTGAAGAGTCGGAACATGCGGCGACTACGAAGCCGCTGACCGCAACAAGGGCCAACTTCTTGTTCACATGGCCTCCGGGGAGTGGGAGGTGAGGGGGTTTGAGCTCGTTAGGTCGGTGCTCCGTTCACGTCGCGTCAGGCGGGGCGGGCAGCGGGTCGCAAAATATGTACGGCCGTTTTGTCGCGCCACTACGGGTTCCGCTTGTGCGATATGTCACACTGCCGACCGCAGTGCATGATTACGCGCAGCATTGGCAACTCTAGATAAGTCGTTAGGCACAACACGCGAGCTCGCTACACGAGCTCACGGGCCGCTCCGGGTTATGCAAATGAAGGGAGTTCCCCTGTGACCCGACCCCGCCAAGGCAATTCAGATACCAGTCGATCGCATGGCACGCGCATGCGATGCTTGGCTGCGACTTCGTACAGCGACTACCAACCGGGGGTGGGGCTCCTTGGGGCGCGGGAAAGTGAACCCCTTCTCACACTTTGGCTATAGTCTCCTGTGCCGGACGTGCGTGACCCCATTAAGATCCAAGGCGTCCTAGCGCCGGACTCACAGCGGTCGTATCGTGTGGGCCCCTCACCGGTCACCCCCACCCCCTCAGCGATGCCCGGCGCCCGTTTCAAGTCTCGTTACTCCCGCATGACCAAGCCGAAGTCTTCTCCGATGAGCGACCAAGACGCGGAACTGTCGCCGACCTTGCGCGTCCGCACGCGGGCGGACCAGCTCTATCGCACCGCGAGCGAGTGCGTTCGCCAGCGCGAACGTTACGCGAAGCTGGTCGCTAGCTCGGCCGCCGACACCGAACTGGAGTCGACGCTGCGCCTTGCATCGTTATGCGACGAGTTGCTCGACCAGGCCGTCCATGCGTATGAGGACGCCGTCGCGAAAGACGGTGGGGCGAAGAGCGAGACATGGTGGCACCCCGCCAACTCGTTGTGGATGGCCAGCCGCGAGTACGCGCGCCGGCATAAGGAAGTCGACGAGAGTTCGCGTCGCCTCGGCGCTCACTCGCCGAGCAAACTGACCGAATTGGCGCTGCAATACGACTTGGAAGCGTCAGCCCTCCTCGCGCTCGACCACGCGCTTGCTTCCTATAGGAAGTGCTGCCCGGACGCCGAGCACAGCGCCGCCTCGAACAACCGCGCGCGGGCGAGCTAAGCAGACCGACGGAATCGAGGGGTCAGACCCCTTGATCCGCTCCTTGATCGCGCGACAAATGTCAACAGCGGAACCGAATGCGCCGGCGTAGGTAGCCAAGACGGCAGCCCCGGCGCAAAACTTCATGCGCGCCCTTTGGAGAGGAGATTGGACGCGCTGATCGAGTTTCTTTTCAAGTACCCGCAGTATCTCTACCAGCAGGGGACTTTCGCCTTTTCGGCGAGCCGCCTAACGATCATCGCGGTCGCGCTCCTCGCCGGTGCCGTGCTGGCATTGAGCGTTTGGCTGCTGCGGCGTCTGCGAACGAGCGGCATCGAACGCGCAGTGCTGTTGACGTGCCGCTCTGTCGCGATCGTGCTCCTTGGCTGGTGTCTAATGCGGCCCGTTCTGGTGGTCGCCTCAGCCGTGCCCTCGCGCAACGTCGTCGCCGTGCTGGTCGACGATTCGCGCAGCATGCGCATCGCGGACACGGACGTCGCGGGATCAAAACAGTCGCGAGCGGGGTTCGTGCGTCAGCAATTCTCTTCGCCAGACAGCGGATTGTATCGCGCACTCGCGGAACGCTTCCAGGTCCGTTTCTATCGCACATCGGGACGGGGCGGCCGGAGCGCACCTCTGGGAGATAGCGCATTCGCGTCCACGCGCTCGCAGCTTGTCGACGCCGCGCTGCGTGTCGAGGACGATTTGATCGGAACGCCCGTCGCCGGTGTGTTGTTGCTGTCTGACGGCGCGGACAACGGATCCGCTGTTGGCGAACGCGATCGCCTCATGGAGCAGATGGTCGCCTTAAAGGCCCGCGGCGTTCCGGTGTTCACGGTTGGTGTTGGGAGTGAACGCTTCGAGCGCGACATCGAGGTCGTCTCGGTGCAGGCACCACGATGGGTGCTGCGCGGCGGCAATGTCGTAGTTGAAGCAGTCGTTATGCACCGGGGCTTTGGCGGGCAAACGGTGCCCGTCGTCGTGGAAGATTCCGGTCGCATTGTCGCTCAGGAGACGATCACGCTGCCGCGCGACGGCGAAGCGGTGACGGCGCGCGTCCGCACGCCCGCGTCGACTACTGGTGCGCGCCTCCTGACGGTGCGCGTGCCGGTGCAGCAGGGCGAGTTGATCGACCGAAACAACGCGCGATCTGCCGTCGTGTCCGTGCGCGGGCGGCGCGAGAAAATTCTGTATGTCGAGGGAGAGCCGCGCTTCGAGATCAAGTTCTTGCGTCGAGCAGTGGCGGCGGACTCGAACCTGCAGCTCGTCACAATGGTGCGCACGGCGCGCGACAAATACCTCCGTTTGAGTGTGGACGATAGTCTGGAGCTGGCGACGGGGTTCCCGCGCACACGCGAGGAACTATTCGCGTACCGCGGCATTGTGTTGGGCAGTATCGAAGCGTCGGCATTCACGCTCGACCAGCTGCGCATGTTGGCGGACTTCGTGAGTGAACGCGGCGGGGGGCTTATCGCGTTAGGCGGACGTCTTTCGTTTGGTGAGGGCGGCTATCGCGGAACGCCACTCGCCGACGTTTTGCCGTTGGAGCTCGCAGGGGATCCCGGCGAGCCGGATAGCGCGGCTCTGCGAAACGTGCAGGCGGTGCCGACCGATGCTGGACGTT
>JBFMFA010000143.1:0-7394 GCA_040753195.1 Gemmatimonadota bacterium
GCTCGCCGGTACACGGAATTCGAGCTTCGATCCGTCGGCCGACACCTCGACGTCGATCTCATCGCCTTTGGAGAAGTCACCAACGAGGATCTTCTCGGAAAGCGGATCCTCGATGTAACGCTGGATCGCTCGCTTCAGCGGTCGTGCGCCGTACTGCTCATCGAAACCGTGCTTCGTGAGGAAGTCGATGGCGTTGTCGCTGAGCTTGAGCGTCAATTCTTCGTCGGTCAGGCGCTTCTGGACATCCTTCAGCAGGATGCTGACGATCTGCGCGATATGCTGGCGGTCGAGCGGGTGGAAGACGATCACGTCGTCCAAGCGGTTGAGGAACTCCGGATTGAAGACGTGGTTGAGTTCTTCCTTCACCTTCTCGGCCATACGCTCGAAGGTCGTCTTCGCGTCGGGCGAGGAGAAGCCTAACGCTTTGGTCTTGGAGATGTCGCGCGCGCCGACGTTCGACGTCATGATCACGACCGTGTTCTTGAAGTCGATCTCGCGCCCGTAGTTGTCGGTGAGGTGACCCTCGTCGAGCACCTGCAGCAGAATGTTGAAGACGTCGGGGTGTGCCTTTTCGATCTCGTCGAGCAGCACCACGCTGTACGGCTTGCGCCTGACGGCCTTCGTGAGTGTGCCGGAATCTTCGTAGCCTACGTATCCCGGCGGCGCACCGATGAGGCGCGAAACGGAGAACTTCTCCATGTACTCGCTCATGTCGACGCGAATGAGCGCGGACGGATCGGCGAAGAGGAATTTCGCCAGAGCCCGAGCCAGCTCCGTCTTACCAACGCCTGTCGGTCCGCAAAAGATGAACGACCCGATCGGGCGCTTGGGGTCTTTCAGCCCGGCGCGGCTACGCCGAATCGAACGCGCCAATGCGCGGATCGCTTCTTCCTGCGCCACGACAGACTGGTGGATCTCTTCTTCCATGCGCAGCAGACGCGAACTCTCCGCTTCCTGCAGGCGCGTGACAGGAATCCCCGTCCAGCGGCTGACGATGAATGAAATGTCGTCTTCGTCGAGCACCGGGCGATATGACTGGCGGTGCTTCTCCCATTCCTCCTGCTTCTTACGGATGTCGCCCTGCAGCTCACGTTCTTTGTCGCGTAAGGCAGCTGCGCGCTCGAAGTTCTGATCCCGTACGGCGGATTCTTTGTCGCCATTCACTTTCTCGAGCGATTCTTTGAGCTGGGCAACTTCTGGAGGCGGAACCTGCGCGGCCAAGCGCGCACGCGCACCCGCTTCATCGATCACGTCAATGGCCTTGTCGGGCAGGAAGCGATCGGTGATGTAGCGCTCGGAGAGTTTGGCAGCCGCCGTTAGGGCATCATCAGGAATAGTGACCCGGTGATGCTCCTCGTACTTGGGACGCAGACCCTTGAGGATCTCGAACGTCTCATCGATCGAGGGCGGATCAACGATCACGGTCTGGAAGCGACGCTCCAGCGCACCGTCCTTCTCGATGTACTTGCGATACTCGTTCAGCGTGGACGCACCAACGCACTGCAGCTCACCGCGCGCGAGCGCTGGCTTGAGCATGTTGCTGGCATCGATGGCACCTTCAGCCGCACCTGCCCCAACGAGCGTGTGCAGCTCGTCGATGAACAGGATGATGTTCTTGTTTTGCGCGATCTCGTTCATGACGGCCTTGAGCCGCTCTTCGAACTGACCGCGGTACTTGGTGCCCGCGATGACCGCCGCCATGTCGAGCGCGAGCACGCGGTGATCACGCAGCGAATCGGGGCACTCGCCGTTGGCGATAAGTTGCGCGAGCCCTTCGACGATGGCTGTCTTGCCGACGCCGGGTTCGCCAATGAGCACGGGGTTGTTCTTTTTGCGCCGCGTTAGGACTTCCATCACGCGCTCGATCTCTTTGGCGCGACCGATGGTGGGGTCGAGCTGACCGTCACCGGCGAGCTGCGTAAGGTCGCGGCAGAAATGGTCAAGCGCGGGCGTCTTGGACTTCTTTTCGCCTTTTGGCGCGGCCGGCTGCGCGGAGCCCGTTCCCTGCTGCGCGGTGGGCGCGGCACCGGACTGACCCTGCGGCATTTCCGTGCCTAACAGGCGCAACGTCTCGGCACGCGCGGCATCGAGCGCGACGCCAACTTCGGTGAGCACTTGCGCGGCGATTCCTTTTTCTTCGCGAAGCAACCCTAACAGGAGATGCTCCGTGCCAACGTAGCTGTGGCTCAGCTCACGTGCTTCGGCCATGGCCAGCTCCAGCACCTTCTTGGCGCGAGATGTATACGGCAGGTCGTTGCCTGACGCGGGCGGTGCTTTGCCCTTCTTCACCGTCTCCTCGATCTTCTGCTGCACATCTTCGAGGTCGACGTTGAGATTCTGCAGGACGGCCGCAGCAACGCCTTCGCCTTCGCGAATGAGGCCGAGGAGGATGTGCTCCGTGCCGACGTACTCGTGATGCAGGCGTTGCGCCTCCTCACGCGCCATCTGGAGAACTTTTCGTACTCGCTCGGTGAAGTTGTAGCCGTTCATGCAGGTCCCTCAGCTCGAATCCGGTAACGCCGTCGTTAGGTTCTACGTGCTCGCTTCGTTCGCCAACACTTCTCGCACGTATCGCGCTCGCGCGACGCCCGCCTCGCTTTCAGTCAACGCGCGTCCCTCGACATACGCGAGGTGCGCTGACTGACAAAAAATCAGGAGCTTGTTGAGGGTATATACACTGAGGCCACTGATCAGTTTCAGCCCGACCGCGAGCCTGACGCCGCTCAAATAGTTCATTGCTTCATCGAACGTCAGACTACGCGCGAACCGCAACGTTCCGTACGCACGCCACAACTTGTCCTCGATAATATAGCCTGCGTCGCGGACCAACACACGCCGCGCCTGATGTTCGCTCTGTATCACCGAGCGGACAACTCGGTTCAAGTGATCCGCCAGTTCCTCTTCCGACTGACCCAACGTCGTCTGATTTGAAATCTGAAAATAGTTGCCGACAACCTCGCTTCCTTCGCCGTACAAACCACGATACGTCAATCCCATCGACTGAAGTCCCGTTAGGACTTTGCCGATCTCCTTAGTGAGCACTAACCCTGGTAAGTGAATCAGCACCGACGCACGCATTCCAGTTCCCGTGTTCGTCGGACACGCCGTGAGAAACCCAAACTCCGACGAATACGCGTAAGGCAACCGCGCGCCTAACTCTGCATCGAATCGCAGTACCGCATCTAACGCCGCTTGAATCGCGAGACCCGACCGTACCGCTTGCAAACGCAGATGGTCTTCTTCGTTCACCATCATGCCCACGCGTTCGGCCACAAAGAGCGCCGCTCCGCCTCGCACCGGATGTCGCGTATCAAGTCCTGCCAGTTCACGACTCACAAGGTGCCGTTCGTGCAACACCTGGCGGTCCTGAGCCGGCATATCGTCCACCCGCAGCAACACGCCCTTCTGCAGCGACTGGACCTTCTGGGCGGCATCGCGCACCTGCGCGAGCACGCGCAGGCGCTCCCCTTCCCGGGAGCGACCCGCAAACGCATACCCTTCGATGTTTCTCGCTAGGCGGATCCGCGTCGACAGCACCAGATCCGAGTGCTCGCCCGAGGCATCAAGCCAGGCCAGGCCGCCGTCCGGAATCAATGCGATATCAAGCATCGCCCATCCCCTTGATCTGGTCGCGTAAGGCAGCCGCGTTCTCGAATTCTTCGTTGTCGATCGCGCGGCGCAGCCTGTCGCGCAGCTCGTTCAGCGTCGCGTCGCGGCTAACCATCGGCGCGGGAGGCGCATAGCCGCGTCCTACGTGCCGTGCGTTGCCGTGCACGCGCCGCAGAAGCTCGCGCAGACTCGCCTCGAACGTGTCGTAGCAGCGCGCACAGCCGAGTCGACCGGTGCTGCGAAAGTCGCGCAGCGTCATGTTGCAAAACGGGCAACGCAGCGATTCGCCCTGCGCCACACTCACCTGCAAATGCACCGACTGCAACACTTCGCCGACTAGATGCTTGCTGGTTGACGTCGATACGGTCGTCTCGATGCCACGCTCGGACGCGCACTTCTCGCACAGGCGAAGAAGCGTCATTTCGCTCTTCTCCATGTGTGTCACGTTGACGACCGCGTCGCGTTCCTTACAGACGTCGCATAGCATCAGATAATCGCGCCCTGGATTTCGGTATCGGCCAACTGCCCATCCTCCAGTAGCAAAACTCGATGCGCCCGCGCAGCGAGAGACCTGTTGTGTGTAACAACTACCATCCCAACTTCCAAGTCACGCACAAGCTCTGCCAGCAAGTCGTGAAGGCGCTCGGCGTTCGCGTGGTCCAGATTGCCCGAGGGTTCGTCGGCCAGCAAGACGGTCGGATCGGTGACGAGCGCTCGTGCCACCGCCGTGCGTTGCTGCTCCCCGCCCGACAGCTGCGACGGCCTGTTGTGCATTCGCGCGCTTAGTCCAACTCTGGCAAGGAGTTCCGCCGCGCGCCCGCGAGCGTCGCTTTCGCTCCGACCTGCAACCCGGAGCGGCATCATCACGTTTTCAAGCGCAGAGAATTCGCGCAAAAGGTGATGGAACTGAAAGACGAAACCCACCTTCCGGTTTCGAATGGCGGCAAGCTCGTCGTCTGACCGGTCCTGGAGCGATTCGCCGTCGACAAGCACGATCCCCCGGGTCGGGCGGTCCAGCGCCCCCAGAACATGCAACAGCGTGCTCTTACCCGAGCCGGAGGCACCTACAATGGCCGTCATACTGCCGCGGCCTACCTGCAGGTTCAGGCCATTCAGCACCGGAATCAGGCCGCCGTCGCCGCCGCGGTACGTCTTGAAGACATCGCGCGCTTCCACGACGAACATGATTACGTCCCCTCCATCACGGGGTCTGACCCCTCGAAGGCGCTACTCATGGCGAATCGCCTCGATCGGATACAACCGGGCGGCTTGTTGCGCCGGATAGATCGTCGCGATCGCCGCGATGGCGATGCTCGCGATGACGGTGAGCAGCACGTCCGAGACGTCGGTCTGCACCGGGAGGTGATCGATGAAATAGATCTCCGGGTTCAGCCGGATGAACTTGTATTTGCCTAACGCAAGCGAGGCGGCAATACCGAGGAGCAGCCCGGCCAACGTGCCCACGACGCCAATCACGAGGCCTTGGGCGAGGAAGATGCGCCGGATCGAGCGCGCGCGCATGCCCATCGCCTTGAGAATGCCGATTTCCTTGGTCTTGTCCGCGACCAGCATCGTTAGGTTGCTGACGATGTTGAAGGCGGCCACGATGATGATGAGCAGCAGGATCACCGCCATCCCGAGCTTTTCCAGCTTGAGCGCCTGAAAGAGCGTGGAATTCTGTTCCTGCCAATCGACGCTGCGGTACTTGAAAGCGAACGTCTCGTCGAGCCGCCCCGCCACGCTGGATGCTTCCCACCGATCGCGCGTCTTCACCTCGATGCCGGTGACGTCTTCCCCGAGGCCCGCGAGCTGCTGCGCCGTTTTCAGAGAGACGTACACATAGGCGTTGTCATACTCGTACAAACCGGAATCGAAGATCCCGGTGACCTCCAGGCGGTCGCTGCGCGGCGTCGGCATTCCCGTAGACGCACTAACCGCCATGGCTGACGAGGGCATCGTGAGCAGGACGATGCTATCGCCCACGTAGGCCTGCAGGCGGTCGGCAAGGAGCCTGCCTAACACCACGCCTCGCTGCTGGCCGTCGCTGCTCGCGAAGCGAAAATCGCCGCTTGTCGCGTGTTGGCGGATCGTCGTCACGTCGTCGCTGCCGGGAACGGTCGGCTCGATGCCCGCGACATACGCCCCGGACGTGTAGTCGCGACCAGTCGTTATGACACCCTGCGTGAGGACGAACGGCGCGGCAGCAACTACGCCTTCCACCTGGCGCACGCGTCCCACCAGCGAGCGCCAATCAGCCAGCCGCAGCCCTTCGCCGTAAGGCAGCACGCGAATATCCGGACTGCCGACGAGGATCTTCTCCCGCAAATCGCGCTGCAGTCCCGTGATGACTCCCATAACGAGTACAAGCGCGCTCACACCGACAATCACGCCGCCGATGGCGATAATTGAAATGAAGGAAAGGAGGCGTGATCCGCGCCGACTGCGCAGATAGCGCCACGCGATGGCGAACTCGAGACCGCGTGTCATTCTGGCCTCATCGTCGGGAAGAGGATCACGTCGCGGATATGCGCCGTGTTGCTGAGATACATGAAGAGACGGTCAATCCCGATGCCACAGCCACCGGTCGGTGGCATTCCATACTCCATCGCGCGCAGGTAGTCCTCGTCGAGAGTTTGCGCTTCCTCGTCGCCGTCAGCGCGCAGCGCGACTTGGGCCTCAAAGCGCTTCCGCTGATCGATCGGATCGTTGAGCTCGCTAAAGGCGTTCGCGAGTTCGCTCCCACGCGCGAAGAGTTCGAAGCGCTCCGTCAGGCGAGGATCGCCGCGCTTCGGCTTGGCCAGGGGTGACAACTCGACAGGATAGTCGACCACAAAAGTAGGTGCGGTAAGTTTCGATTCGACGAGGGCTTGGAACATCTCATCCAGCAACTTCGGCCTGCTGAGCTTCGGTACCTCGTGAACCCCCACGCGCGTCGCCAGGTTCCGAAGGTCGTTATCGGGAATCGTCAGCGGATCGGCGCCGATGGCGTTCGCCAAACTGGGCACCCACTCAACGACAGGGAACGGAGGCTCGATCTGCGGGACGCTGTCGCCGATCAGCGGCACCGCGCGCACCGACGCTGCTGCAGCGACGAGGAGTCCTTCCACGATCCGCATCATGTCAGTGTAGTCGGCGTACGCCTGATAGAACTCCAGCATCGTGAACTCAGGGTTATGCGTGCGGTCGATCCCTTCGTTCCGAAAGTCATGCCCGAATTCGTACACCTTCTCCAGCCCACCGACGATTAGTCGCTTGAGGTACAGCTCGTCGGCAATACGTAAAAACAGCGGCATGTCGAGCGCTGCGTGGTGCGTCACGAACGGCCGCGCGCTCGCGCCGCCATAGAGCGGCTGTAACGCTGGCGTCTCGACTTCTACGTATCCGAGCGCGTCGAGGTTTGCTCGCATCGCCGTGACCATGCGGCTGCGCGCGATGAACAGCGCGCGTACCTCTGGATGTACCGCGAGATCGGCGTAGCGCTGGCGCGAACGTTGCTCGCCGTCAGCAAAGGCGGAGTGCCTAACGACTTCGCCGTCGACCACCTCCTCCTTGCCAAACGGCAGCGGCCGCAGCGACTTCGCCAGCAACTGCACCTGCTCGACGCGCACCGTCACCTCACCCGTGCGCGTGCGGAAGAGCGGACCAGTCACCCCGATCACGTCACCGATGTCGTACAGCTCCAACTGGGCGAAAATGGCGTCGCCCAGTTCGTCGCGCCGGAAGTACAGCTGGATGCGGCCGTGCGGATCGGCGAGGTGCGCGAACACGGTCTTTCCGTGCGGACG
>JBFMFA010000144.1:0-7368 GCA_040753195.1 Gemmatimonadota bacterium
AGCACCTAACGCACCCGCCTCACGCGCAGCCTCTTTCGCTGCGGCGAATCCTGGAATCAACGGGGCACGGGCAGGTTCCGCGATGCGATCGTCCATGGCGGCGCCAAGCAACGTCAGGTCGTTGCGATGCAGGGCGTCGACGATCGCGGCGACCTGCGCCAACTGATGGACGACGTTCGCCCGTGAAATCTCGGCCGGGAGCACCGCGCGCGACGCCGCGGTCGCCAGACGCTGCTCCGGCCGTACGAGCACGATGTAGAGGTTCGCCGGCACAGGGAGGGGATGGACTTCGATCGGGTCCAACGACCGGATGAGGACGATGCCGCCTAACAAGCTTGGCGCGATGTTGTCGAGGTGCCGGCCCGCGACGGCCGATTCTGCCTCCAGACAGCAGGCCAGGAGCTCACTCGTCGACAACGGCGCTCCGAGCAGGTGATTTGTGGCAATGGCCCCGGCGACAGCCGACGCGGCGCTGCCACCCTGACCACCGGACAACGGCAGTCCTTTGCGGCAGGAAACCGCCAGGCCGAGCTTCGCGCCCGCGCGCCGCAAGACGGCGGCCGCGGCGACGGCCGCTGCGTGCCGCTGCGGATCACGCGTGAGTCCGGGAGCGCCCGGTTCGAGCACCGTTAGGCCGCGTTCGGCCAGTTGCACCGTGACCATGTCGCTCGCGCCCGTCACGGCGCATCCCAGCACGTCCAGGCCGGGACCGAAGTTGCCGATGGAGCCGGGTGCGTGTACCGTAGCCGCGTTAGGTATCGTCACCGGGCGCCGGCGAGGTGCAGAATGTCGTTGAGCACGCCGGCTGCCGTGACGCCGGGACCCGCACCGGGGCCCTTGATGACGAGCGGATTCGTGCGATATCGCGCGGTCGTAAAGACGAGCTGATTGTCGGTGCCGTGCAGCGTGGCGAAGGGGGTCCCCTGGGGCACTTCCCGCAGCCCCACCCGTACGCGCCGCGCCGTGACCGTTGACAGGTAGCGCAATACGCGTCCAGCGCTGCGCGCGCGCGCCACGCGTTCGTTCCACCCTGCATCCAACTCGCCCACGCGCTGCAAAAACGCCTGACGAGTGAGCGCGCGTGTCCACTCCGGGAGCAGCGATTCCACTTCGACGTCACGCAATTCGCCGCGATAGCCCATGAGCCTGCCGAGGATGAGCGCCTTGCGCGCGACGTCCATGCCGGAGAGATCGTCGCGCGGATCCGGCTCCGTGTAGCCTAACGCCATCGCCCGTTGCAGCGCATCCGAGAACGCACGCCCGCGCTCCAGCTCCGTCATCAGAAAGCCGAGCGTTCCAGACGTGGCGCCTTCGATACGAGCGACCCGATCGCCGGCCTCGATGAGTTTATGAAACGTATCGATGACCGGCAGCCCGGCGCCGACCGTCGTCTCGTGCCGCACGCGGCGTCCATGTTCGCGAGCCGAATCCAACAGCGCGCGCATGTCCTCGAGTGATCCGGCGAGGGGACGCTTGTTGGCGAGCACCAGTTCCATTCCGGAGGAGATGCCTTCGCGCAGCACCGGCGCGGTGTCGTCCGCCGTGAGGTCGACGAGGATCGGATGCGACAGGGCGTGCGAGCTGATCGCCGCCACGGCCGCGCGAGGGAGAGCAGCGCGGCCGCCCGGCATCTTGGCGAGTGCCGTACCACGCGCCTTCGCGGCTGCCATGCGCAACAACCGACTTCGCGTTAGGCCTTCGGCGTCGAAGACGAAGCCGCTGCGGTCGATGGCGCCAACGATGCGCAGCGCCACGCCACCCCGCGCGCGACGGGGCCAGATGTCCGCCAGTGCACGGGCCACGACACCGAACCCGAGGAGCACGACATCGCTGCGCGCGTCACGCGCCACCGCACCGCCGCCGATGCGGTCGAGCTGGAAGGCGGCGTGCACGCGCCGGATGGCCGCGTCGAGATGAGCCCGCTCGACGACGATCGAGATGTTCAGCTCTGAAGCGCCCTGCGCGATCGCAACCACATTGATGGCGGCGGACGCCAGCGCCTCGAACGCCCGCGCCGCAATGCCCGGCGTGCCTGACATGCCGCGCCCGACGAGCGCCAATGCCGCGACGTCGCGCCGCACCTGCACACCGTCGATGTTCCCCTGCGCCATGTCGTCCGCAAAGGCCGCTCGCAGGGCGACGCCGGCAGTAGGGGCCGACTCGTCAGGCACCGTTAGGCAGATCGAGTGCTCCGAGGAAGCCTGTGAAATGAGTGACACGGAGACGCCTTCGCGCTGCAACGTCGCGAAGGTGCGCGCCGCGATTCCTGGAACGCCCAACATCCCGTTCCCCTCGACCGTCACCAGCGCGAGCGCGGGAATCGCCGAGACCGCCGTCACGGGGTATTGCGCCGAAGTGCGCTTGGTGGAGACCTCGGTACCCGCGGCAGCGGGATCAGCGAAGGGCCGGATCCGCAGCTGCGTGCTCCGTCCGGCGATTGGAATCAGCGCGCGAGGGTGCAAGACCTTCGCGCCGTAATACGCCAGCTCGGCAACCTCGCGTGGCGTGACGTGCGGCAGGACGCGCGCGTTAGGCACGGTCCGCGGATCCGCCGTCAACAACCCCGGCACGTCCTTCCAGAGCGACACTTCGGCGGCGCCGAGTGCGCGAGCAAGCAGCGTGGCGCTCAGGTCCGATCCACCGCGTCCCAGAGTCACAACGTCGCCGCGCGGGGAACGCCCGAAATACCCTGGGACAACCGGCGTAATCCCGCGTCTGAGCAGGGGCGTGAGCTGCCTGCGCACAGCCGCCACCGTAGCCGCGAGGTTGGGTGTCGCATTCGCGGCCTCGTCGTGTGTCTCGATAAGCTCGGTCGCGTCCACGAGTTGGCAGCGAACACCGGCTCCCTGCAGCGCCGACGCCATTAGTCGTGCGCCCAATCGTTCGCCGCGCGAAACGATTAACGCCAGCATCCGCGGGGTCAGCTCTCGAACAGCCACAATCCCGACCGCTATTTCGCGCAGCTCGGCGAAGGCCTCGCGAATGGCATGCTGCAGCGCCGCGCGACTTCTACCCGCTTTGATCGCGCGAGCCGCGGCGGCGTGCATGCCCTGGAGTTTCCGCGATATCGCGCGCAGGTCGAGCCGATCGCCGCGGGCCGCTGCGTGCGCTGCGGCAATGAGCGCGTCCGTTACGCCGGCCATCGCGGAAACGACAACGACGCGCGGCGCCGCCGTCGAATGCGCGATTATGTGAGCCGCATGGTCGATCGCGGCACCGTTCGCCATGGAGGCGCCGCCAAACTTGTGAATCGTGAGTGAGCGGGCCCGCCGTCGAGCTGACATGGCCACAAAGGTAAACCGCTCGCAGCACAGAAGATGGCTGTCCTCGGGCGGCAACGCCGAACGACGGGACGGCGTACTTGTCGATGGGTGGACGGCACCGTGCCCCACCCGTAGCGTTCAGCTTCGCTTAGACGCGTGACTCCGCGTGACATCCACCCTCCTCAATTCGCGAGGTTCGTTATGCAGGTGAACCATCAGTTGCGGCGCTACGCCCCCGCCGGATGGTCGTTGATGGTCGCGATCGCCGTGGCGTTCGCACCTGGGTTGCAGGCGCAAGCCCGGATCACGACGCCGAAAGAATTCTTCGGATTCAACATCGGCGACGACTACAGGCTCGCGAATTACACCCAGTTCATCGACTACTGGAAAAAAATCGACGCCGAAAGCGATCGCATGGTCGTTCAGGAGATCGGCAAAACGGCGGAGGGTCGTCCGCAACTCATGGCGATCGTCACGTCCCCAGAAAACCACCGCAACCTGGCGAAGTACAAAGACATCGCGACGAAACTCGCGCGCGCCGAGATCAGCGACGAAGAGGCGAAGAGTCTTGCCACTGAAGGGAAGGCCGTCGTCTGGATCGACGGCGGGCTGCATGCGACGGAAGTGTTAGGCGCCGCGCAGCTGATCGAGACGTCGTATCAAATGGTGAGTCGCACCGACCCGGAGACGATGCGGTTCCTGAACGACGTCATCATCCTGTTCGTGCACGCCAATCCGGACGGAATGGAGCTGGTCTCCAACTGGTACATGCGCGAGCCTGACGAGAAGAAGCGGAGCACAGGCGGCATTCCGCGGCTCTACCAGAAGTACATCGGTCACGACAACAATCGCGACTTCTACATGGGCGCGCAGTCCGAGACCGAGAACATGCTGCGCATTCAGTATCACGATTGGTATCCGCAGATCGTGTACAACCACCACCAGACCGGTCCGGCCGGCGCCGTGTTGTTTGCTCCGCCGTTCCGCGCGCCGCACAACCACAACTTCGACCCGCTCGTGCTGTACGGCATCGATCTCGTCGGTACGTCGATGCACTCTCGCTATGCACTGGAAGGTAAGCCAGGTGCCGTTAGGCGCGACCAGGCCGGTTACCAGACGTGGTGGAACGGGGGGCTTCGCACAACGGTGTATTTCCACAACATGATCGGCCTGTTGACCGAAACGATCGGCAATCCCACGCCGATCCAAATTCCGTTCACTCCCGAGAAACTCATCCCGCAGGAGAACTACGTCTATCCGATCACGCCGCAGACGTGGCACTTCCGGTCGTCGGTGGACTATTCAGTGACTGGCAACCGCGCCGTCTTCGACGTCGCGTCGCGGCATCGCGAGCAGTTCCTGTACAACATCTACAAGATGGGCCGCAACTCGATCGAGAAGGGAAGCAAAGACACGTGGACGGACTACCCGCGGCGCATCGCATCGGTCATGGCGCAGATTCAGCGCGATCGCGCGCAGCAGGCTGAAGGGAACCAGCGTCTGTCGGAGATGGGTGGTTTCTCCGGAGTGCAGCCGACCCGCTACTTCGAAGAACTGCGTAAGCCGGAGCTGCGCGATCCGCGTGGCTTCATCATTCCATCGTCGCAGACCGATTTCCTCACGGCCACGCACTTTGTGAATGCGCTGCGCAAGAATGGCGTGGATGTGCATCGCGCGACGCAGTCGTTCAACGTGGCTGGAAAGTCGTATCCTGCAGGCTCCTACGTGGTGAAAACGGCGCAGGCGTTCCGCGCGCACGTCATGGATATGTTCGAGCCACAGGACTACCCAAACGATCTGCAGTATCCGGGCGGACCGCCGAAGGCGCCTTACGACAACGCCGGTTACACGCTGGCGTTCCAGATGGGGGTGCAGTTCGATCGCATCCTGGATGGCTTCGATTGTCCGTGCGAGAAGATCCAGGGGATGGCGACCGTGCCTAACGGGACCGTGGCGGGTGGCGGCAGTGGTTACTTATTGAGCCACCAACAGAACGATGCCTTCAAGGCCGTAAACACCGTGCTGAAGGACGGCGGGGAAGTGTACTGGGCGAAGACGGGCTTCCAGGCCAATGGAAAGTCGTACCCCGCCGGGACGTTTTATCTCACCGGTCGCGGCGCATCGCGCGCGGCGCTGCAGAAAATGGCGCAGGAGATCGGGCTCTCGTTCGAGGGGGCTGGACGGCCTAACGTGGAGCTGATGCGCCTCTATCCCACGCGTGTTGCGCTGTGGGACAACTATGGTGGTTCGATGCCGTCCGGATGGACGCGTTGGATCTTCGAGCAGTACGGCTTCAACTTCGACGTCGTATATCCGGCCGAGCTCGATGCCGGGAATCTCAACAGCAAATACGACGTGATCGTGTTCGTCGACGGCGGCATTCCCGAGGGCGACGGCCAGGGCGGTGGCGGTTTTGGTGGCGGCGGCTTTGGCGGCGGACAGCCCCCAGCCGAAGCGATTCCGGCCGAGTATCGCGAACGGTTAGGCAGAGTGACGGTCGCGAAGACGGTGCCGCAACTGAAGGAGTTCATGGAGAACGGCGGCACGGTGATCACGATCGGTGGTTCGACGGCGCTCGCGCATCACCTGCAGCTGCCGGTGAAGAACCATCTCGTTGAGCGCCGGCAGGACGGAACCGAGCGCCCGCTGCCGCGCGAACGACTCTTCATCCCCGGCTCGGTGCTGGAAGCGTCGGTTGATAACACGCATCCGCTGGCGCACGGTATGCCGGCCAAGCTCGACGTGTTTTTCGACAACAGCCCGGTGATGGCGCTGGAACCGGGTGCCGCGCTCAAGGGCGTGAGGCCCGTCGTGTGGTTCGACAGCGACAAGCCGCTGCGGAGCGGTTGGGCGTGGGGGCAGGGGTATTTGAAGGGCGGTGTGGCGGCGGCCGAAGCGAAAGTCGGGAACGGGCACCTCTTCTTGTTAGGCCCTGAAGTGACGAACCGTGCGCAGCCGCATGGGACGTTCAAGTTCCTGTTCAACGGGATCTACTACGGTGCGGCGATGGGGAAGAACGCCAAGCCGATGGTCCGCGCGGATCAGTAGACAGAGAGTTCTGAGTTGTGAGCTGTGGGTGGGTCGAAAAAATGGCGCCGCACTATTGCGGCGCCGTTTGTTTTTCGATCTGGGCCATGTTTGGCGACTAACAGCGAGCGATAACCGGATGAACTGATGAGCGGATACAGTCAGTGCCGTTAGGCATGTTCGCATGATTCATGCATCGACATCGAACCGATGGTAGCAGTTGCCGTTGATCCGGTCAATTGGTCATCCGGTCATCGTTCTTTGTTTGTTACCGTCCTTCAGAATACGGCCAAAGCGCTATGGCGGGGCACGCAGAATTCTGCGTGCTGAGAACTACAAAACCGTGCTCGCGATGCGCGCCAACCACGCAAGGACCGAAACGCCGGCAGGGAGCAGCGTTAGGCCGATTGAGAACGCAAAACCGTATCGAAAAAGGGCGCCGCCGATGGCCCCGTTTTCATCGCGCACATACCGTCGCAAGAACAGCTCGAGCGCCCACCCGCTGCTGTAGCAGATGTTGGCGGCCGTGCCGTACACCATCGGCGCCATCACTGTCAGCTGCCACGGCATCGGATCGGGATGCGGCGGCAAGGAGAACATCAGGTTCATCACCGCCAGCGTGGCGACGCCTGTAGCCCCGACCGCCAGATTATAGACGGGCCGGCGGGATTCCCACCATTCGATGACGGCGCCTGCGCTCTCAGGGATGGCCGCCGGGTGCCGGAAAAAGATCTGGGTGACGGCTCTCATGGCTCCATTTTACAACAAGTACTTTGCGCTGTAAAGGACGCAGCTGTGGCCCACGCGTCACATGCCCGAGCCGCTTGGACCTTTGACCTAGGGAGTAACCGTTTTCGGCTCCAGCTTCGCTGCCCACAGTCCGGAGTTGAAGTCTGTAAACAGCACCTGACCCTTCCAGGGCATCGCATTCATGACGAACGGCGCGTTGGCGGTGAAGCCCTTGGGATCATATGGTTTGAAGACCGCGATCTCGCGGCGCTGCTCCGCAATGTTGCCTAACAACTCGCCCGATACATCGACGACCCGAACGCCACCGTCGTAGTATGCCTGATACAGA
>JBFMFA010000145.1:0-7350 GCA_040753195.1 Gemmatimonadota bacterium
GATGCGGTGCTCCGCGTCGTACAGTATGATGGCCACGCACGAGCCAAGTCCGTGCGAGACAAGTCGTCCCGCGCCGTTCAGCACGGCGCACTGGCCGACGCCGACGCTTTTCTCGAGCGACTGCTGCGCCCGTACAGGAATGGACGTCATACGGGGAGTCGCTTCGCCAGTTCGAGGTTGTTTCGCGCCACCGCGTTGTCCGGTGACAACGTGAGCGCTTGCTGCCAACAACGCGCCGCTTCTTCGCGTTCGCCGCGACGGTAGCGGATATTCCCCGCCTTGAGCCACACATCGCTCCCCAGATCAGGACGCAACCGGATCGCGCGCAGATAGCACTCCAACGCGTCATCGTAGCGCGCCGACCGGTAATGCAGATCGCCGAGGTTCTTATGCACTTGCGGAAGCGACGCTTCCTCCATGGCCGCGCGTTCTGCGGCCGACTGGGCGTCTTGCGCCTTGCCGCGTCGTTCGTACCCCGCGGCCAAGTCGTTATGCAGGATCGCGCTGTGCGGGTGCTTCGCCACGCCGGCGCTCCAAACGGACAGCGCCGCTTCGAGGTCACCGCTCACCGCGGCAAGCACGCCCGCGTAGTGGTACCATGCGGCGGGTCGCGGCCGTTTGCCGTACGCTGCATCGGCCGCCATGAGAGGGCCGCGCGCCGCGCTGAACGCGCGCTGTTTCACTGCCAGCGCGACCTGCGCCAGGTGCACGGCCGCGTCGTTAGGCGACGCTTTCGCCGCGACGCGCACAGCAGCCATCGCCTCGGTGGGTTTGCCGACCATCGAACGCGCGAGCGCAAGATTCACGTGCCACGCACCGGCTGACCCGGGACGCTCCGATCCCGCCGCAAACAGTCGCTCGGCGTCCTCATAGCGGCGCTCCCGCAGCGCGATCAACCCCGTCATGAATTCGGCGTGCGTGTCACGTGGCCGCAGTTCCGCGACGCGACGGAATTCGCGCAGCGCCTCCGCGTACATCGCGGTTTTGTAGAAAGCGACGCCAAGGTTGCGGTGCTCAGCGACGCGCACGTCGATCGTCGGCCCAGCCGCGGCCTCGCGACGCCCAACGGGGTGCACAAAGCCAGCGGTCATCAATCCGTAGAGCGCCTTCGCCACGTCGAACTCACTGAGGCCACTGTCTTCGATGAGCGTCGTGACGTCACGGTCGCCGTCGAGAAGTGGAATCAGACTCTCCTGCTCCGACGTCAACGCGACGCCGCTTGTCTCGAGGCGCTCCGCATCGATGCCGTAGACGATATCGAAGCTCGGGATGCGCTTGACGATCTCACCCCATTCGTCGACGCGACGCGCTCCCTCCAGCAGCAGCGATTCCGGATTGATCGACACGAGGAAGTCCTGCTCCTCGGGCTTCACGTCAGCCTCGAAGGCGAAGGTTCCTTCATGCCACGTGAACAGGAAGTACACGGCTTCTTCGATCTGCAGTTTGATGTAGCGATGCAGCTCCTCGCGCGCGATCATCTGCTTCTGCACGAGGATTTCGCCGAGCCGCCGCTCCGGCTCGTGCGATTGCTCGGCGATCGCCGAGTCCAGTTCGGCGCGCGTGATGAGCCCGTGCTTGACGAGCACGTCGCCGAGTCGGTCGCGACGATTGACGACCGACGCAAACGAGATGCGGCCCTTGTTGAAGTAGATGTTCCCGAAGCTTTGCTTCTGCGCGATGCTCAGACAGCCGGTCTTTTTCCCCATCGCCAGCAGCTGCAGCACGTCTGGGAGACTCGCTTCGCGGAGGTTACCGCGGATGGCCATCAGCGCATCTCCTCGACGAGCAGTCCGTCGGCGTCGGGCCAGTCCAGCAGCATCTTTTCCGGATCGAGGAAGAACGAATCCGCGACTCCCGCGGGGGTCGGGGATGCCGTCGTCGTCTCGACGGGAGTGACGTTCAGCGGCGTTAGGCGCTGCGCCAACTGATCGGCAGTCAGGCGCGATTTTGGTTTCGCCGCACCGAGATGCACCACGAGCCCGCCCTCCAGCCGTGAGCGCACGCGTTCGGCAAGCGTGCCTAACGCACTCGGCTCCAGGCGCGACGCGAAGACGAGTTGCGCCCCGCGTTTCGCCAACGCGTTGAACAGATGGAATAGTTCGTCTTGCGACAGCTCCTTGTCGGCCAGCGCGTCGAATCCGTCGAGCACAAACACGTCGCACGAGCGGTATTTCGCGCGCCACCGTTCGATCGTTCCCTGCTGTACCGCCACGATCAACTCGTCGACGAACTCGGGGCCGGTCGTGCACGCCACGCGATAGACGCGGCCGTTCTGCTCGCGCATGGCGTTTGTAATGGCGTGGATGAGGTGCGTCTTCCCCGAATCTGGCGGACCCACAACAACCAGCGGGTTGTAGCGTGTTCCCGGGTGTTCGATCACTTCGCGCGCGGCCTTGAGCGCCACATCGTTCTGCGGCGTTGGACGCATCGTCGCGAGGGTGAGCGTGGGATCCGGGCCACGCAGCGGTGCCTGACTCGCCAGTTCCGCGGCGACAAACGCTTCTGCCTCGGTGACGCGCTCGGGATCACGGAAGATCGCCAGACCTGCGTGCGCCGGATTGAGGCGCACCGCTTCCGCTTCGAGGGCCTTCAGGCGTTCCACCGTCGCAGCAAACTGCGCATCGAGGCCCTCGAGATCCGGCGGCATCTCCGGAGCCGCCATCGCGCGCTCCAGGATGTCTGCGCGAAACCCTTGTCGTGTCCAGTGCGCGACTCGTTCGGAGAGCTTGGCGCGCCACCCTTCGACATGTTGTGCCACGGCGACCGCAACGTCACTCAAAAAGCTCTCGAACTCGTTAGGTAGTGACGCGGCGTTGGCTGAGCCCAGGAGGTTGCGCGCTTCCTCCACACCGATCGGAGCGTCGAGGATGGCCTGCTGCGCGATGAGGCGGTTGAGGGTTCCTTGCAGCTCGCGCACATTGGCGGCGCTTCCGCGCGCCAACTCCTCCAGTACTCCGGGAGCGAACGTCGCACCACGTTCCTGGCACTTGTGGCGCAGAATAGCGACGCGCGTTTCGTAGTCCGGCGCGCCGATGTCGACGATGAGTCCACCCGAAAGCCGCGTCACGAGGCGTTGATCCACGTCCGCGATTTCGCTGGGTGGCCGGTCGCTCGTCATGACGACTTGCCGTCCATTCGCCTGCAGTGCATTGAGCACGCGCAGCATCTCACTCTGCGTTTCCGGCTTCCCCGTCAGGAATTGCACGTCGTCCAGCAGGAGGACGCCGACGCTTTGGTACCGTCGCTTGAACGCTTCGGCCTGCCCCGAGGCAATCGCGTTATGCAGCTGATCTACGAAGTCGTCCAGCGTGGCGTATTCGACGGTGAGATCAGGGTGCAGGTGTTTCACCTGCATGCCTAACGCACCGAGCAAATGCGTCTTGCCGAGTCCCGAGGAGCTGTAGATGAAGAGCGGGTTATAGACCACGCCCGGCGTATCGGCGACGGCACGCACGGCCGACACCGCGAGACGATTCGCGGCGCCAACGACGAAGTTGTCGAAGCGGAAGCGGCCGTCGAGCACGGCTAGCTCCCGCCGCCCGAAGCGGCTGCCATGGGCGAGCTCAATCGGCGCAACACCAGCTCCGAGCTGGTGCGCAGTGTTTCGAAGACGCCATGGCCGCGCAACGCGTCCGCCGGGAAGCTCGGCACCGCGCGGAAATTCAGCGCCTCGTCGAGGTACGCTGGCGTCATGATCAACTCGCGCGGCAGATCCTGCTTGTTGTATTGCATAACGAGCGGGAAGTCGCGCGGGTCGATCCCCTGCTCGGCGAGATACTCGTGCAGGTCACGCAGGCTTTCCACATTCTCCTGCATCTGCCGGTGCTGGCTATCGGCGACGAAAATCACGCCGTCGGCGCCCTGCAGCACGAGCCGGCGCGTCGCCTTGTAGTAGACCTGCCCCGGCACGGTGTAGAGTTGGAACCGCGTGGAGAAGCCGGAGATCGTCCCCAACTCCAGCGGGAGAAAATCGAAGAAGAGCGTGCGTTCGGTCTGCGTCGCCAGCGACACCATGGTGCCGCGCCGATTGCTCGGCACGCGGTCGTAGATGTACTGCAGGTTCGTCGTCTTGCCGGACCGCCCTGGCCCGACGTACACGATCTTGCAGACGATCTCGCGCGCAGCGTAGTTGACGACTGGCATCGTTAGGCCCGCCCGAAAAGCACGGCCAAATTGCGGCCCAGTTCTTTTTCGAAGTCCGCCGCGAGCACGGTCGGCCGCGGCTCGCCGGTGGCACTCGCTTCGACGAACGCGCCGGCGAGATCGCCGAAGCACATGCGGACCACGCCGAGCGATGTTTCCTCGTCGAAGACCGACACGAGCACCAGCGTCCGCCCTTGCGCCACGAGTGGCGAAAGGAAGACCTGCGACGCCGCACCGCGATAATGCAGCGCGCCGTACGGCGCGTCTTGCACCAAGCGCCCAAGCTCGTTCGCCGTCGCGTGAATGCCCGCCGCCAGCGCGCACGCCGACATGACGTCGACGGAACGCGTGAAGCCGTGTGCCGCGAGCACGCGGCCGCTCGGCTCCAGTACCAGCGCGCAGCGCACACCGGCCTCGCGCACGAAGCGCGCGAGCGGTGTCGCCAGCCAGGGCTCGACGGTGCGCGTCATGTGGCCTGCCCCGCCTCGTTCGCCGCGCGCGTCAACGCCATGCGCACGGCGCCGATGTTGGCGTCGGCGTCGGTGAGCACGATGAGAATCAGCGGCGCAGCCGTGCCGCTGACCGGCGCCACGCAGATCTGCCCGCCTTGCGCCTCGATATGCATAACGCCGGACGCGCCAAAGCCGGCCCGTGCGCTCGCGAGCCGCGCGCTGCGATACAGACGGCACCCTAACGCCGCCAGGGTGTCCGCGTCGACATCTTCATGCGCCAGCGCGTGCACCGCCACACCGTCGTCTTCGGCGGCCAGCACGGCGGCTCGCACACCCTTGCTGTGCGCCAGCGGATCGAGCACTCCGTCGAGCGTGAGACTCATGTGGCCTCGAAGAACGCAACGGACCGCTGCCGTGCACGCTGCAGATGTCGTCGGAAGAGCCCCGCTGCTGTCTTTGGCTCGGCTGCCACCAGCGTCAGCGCATCGTTAGGTGCCGGCGCGAGACCGATCGTCGCCTGGGCGGCCTCGATCGTCAGCCCACGCCACTCGCCGAGACCGAGGCGCGACAGAGCACGCGCCGCTTCGCCGCGGACGCCACTGAGCTCGGCGCCGACGGCCGCGCTTACGTCGATGCCGCTGGCGTCGCGCAGATCGCCGGCGAGGACAAGTCCCGCTTCGTCGATGAGCAGCTCGCCTAACGGTTCGGCAACGGCGTACGACCGCGTCGCGGCCGCGTTGCCGTGCGATCCGTTTCCGTTCGCCTCGCCCGCGCGCGTGTTGCGCAGCCGTTCCAGCGCGGTTCGCAGACCGGCGTCATGCGGCGACCGCTCCAGCGCGTCGCGCAAATAGCGCTCGGCCGCGTGCAGATCGCCCCGCTGATACGCCAGGAAGCCCAGCCCACGCAGCGCCCCGACGTGACCGCCGGCAAGGTGCAGCGCCATTTCCCACTCGTCTTTTGCCTGTTCGCGCTGCCCCATGTCGGCGTAGATCCGCGCGGCGACGTCGTGCGCGTCGGCATTGTACGCGTGGCGCTCGAGTCCGCGCAGAACGACTCGTAAGGCAACGTCCGGCTGTCCGCTGCGACGCAACGCGTCGGCGAGCGGAATGAAAACCAGGCTCGAAGGATCGCTCGCGAGAGCGTCGCTGAGTCGACGGATTTCGTCAGACATCGGCTAGCTCCTCCAGCGCCCTGTCCAGCCGCGACGCCAACTCGGCCGCGTCACGCACGCGCTCCGATGCGCCATTGCCGTTGGTCCCTTGGGCCGCGAGGTAGCGCTGCCAGAGATCGACGGCGTCGCGCAGCGAACCTCGACGCACGGCGATGCGCCCGCGCTCCAGCAACGGCAGGACGGATGACGGATCGATTTCGTGCGCACGGCGCAGTTCCTCCTCCGCTTCGGCATCACGCCGCTCCTGAAGGAGCACTCGCGCGAGCACGAGGCGCGGCTCGAGTGCTTTCGGTGCCTCGGCGACAGCGCTCGTCGCATAACGCAGCGCGTCAGGAAGGCGCCGTTCGCGCAGCGCGCGGCGCGCGGCGTCGAGAGGATTCTCGGCGGCGTTCGCGGCCGCCGGTGTTTCCGGCGCGAGGCGCTCGCGTTCGCGCAGCTCGATCACGCCCGTGGAGAGCAGTCCATACGCGATCCGCGCCACGTCAAAATCGCTGGTGCCGAGGGCGGTGGCTATGGTCCGCAGGTCGGCGCGCCCGTCGATGAGCGAGAGCACTTCCCACTCGTTAGGTAGCAGATCGAGCAGCGAGGGGTGCGAATCATCGATGGCGGCCAGCGCCGGGATCATGTCCAGGTGCGGGACTTTGTGCGCGATGCGCGCCCACTCGTCGATGCGCCGCGCGCCCTCCATCAGCAGCGATTCGGTGGAAATGCTCGTTAGGGCGTCCGCCGGAATCTCGCCGAGCTGTCCTTCGTTGAACGAGAAGTGCCCCTCGCGCCAGGACATGAGCTCGAAGACCACGGCCTCCACCTGCAGGCGCACCTGGCGCTCCAGCTCCTTGGGAGTGAGTGCACCGATGGTGACGAGGATTTCACCCAGGCGGCGCGGCTGTGGGTCGCCCGCCTGCATGGCGCGCGCGCGCGCCAGGTCACCCTCGGCGATTTTCCCGGCGCGCATGAGCAGCGTGCCTAACGGATGCGGGTTGCTGCGGATCAGCGCCGCAACGACGCGGCCGTTGTCGAAGTACACGGTGCCTTCGTTGTCGCGCATCACCGACGTCACACGCAGCCGTCCCGTCTTTCGGCTCAGGTCGAGCAGCTGAAAGACGTCGTGAATGCCGAGCTCGCGCAGCGGGCCTTCGATAGCCATGTTAGGCGGCCCCCTTGCGCTCGCGTGCCGCAAAAATGCGGCGCAGGTCTCCGGCCGAACGCGCCGCGATGCGCGCGCGCCGGGCGAAATCGCTTTCCGGTTGAGCAGCGATCAGCGCGGCCCACCGATCGATGGCTTCGTCGTAGCGGTGCTCCTCGCTCAGCTGCACACCGGAGAAATACAACGCCGCCGGATGCACAGGAACGAAGCGCAGAACGCGTTCAAACGCGACCCGCGCGTCGGCCTTGCGCTCGCAAAGCATGAGTGCCTCACCTAACGCGGCGAGCGCGTCGAAGTGATACGGCTCTCGCAGGAGCAACTCGGCGAGAATCGGAATCGTTTCGGCGGCGTGCCCGCGGCTGCGGTGCAAGGCGGACAACTCCAGCACGGCTTCGCTGTACGACGGTACGGCATCGAGCGCGCTGAGCAGCTCGCGC
>JBFMFA010000146.1:0-7305 GCA_040753195.1 Gemmatimonadota bacterium
TAGGCATGTTCCTGGTGCCGGCGGTGGTGTTGGCGTTCGCCGCGCGGCGCCGCTGGCGCGACGCGGGTATCGCCCTCGTTGCGGGCGTTCTCATTCTGGTCCCGTGGCAGCTGTGGACGGCCGCACACGCGCACGAGCTCGTGTCACCCGTCGTCGGTAAGTACGGCAGCTACTCGAAGTGGTTCGTCGACGGAGTGCGCGACGGTGGACTCGGCTATCTCCTCACTGTCTTCCGGGAAAACTCCGAGTTCAGCGGGACTTTTCTTGCCGGCACGTTCGGACTCTCGACGGCACCGATGGCGGTGCGTTCCGCGCTGGTACTCGTCGTGACCGCGATCTTCGTGTTGGGAACGAGAGCCGTGTGGCGACACACGCAGGCCACGGCGCTCTTTCTCGTCTTTTATGTCCCTGTTGTCCTGGTCTGGCCGTTCCCGCCGGATCGATTCTACTGGGGCGTGTGGCCGCTGTTGGTCTTCGCGTTTGCCCTCGGTGTGCGCTCCGTAGCGCGCATGCCGCTCGTTGCGCCGCGCTGGCGGCAGATCGCGTTCTCCGCCGTGGTTGTCACGCTCGGCGTGATGTACATGCGTCCACAGACGTTCGGTATCGCGCGGCCCTGGGTCTGGGACATTCAAGGGGTCATGGCAGACCGCTCGCGCGCCATCGTGCAGTGGGTCAATAGAAACGCCGGCCCTAACGACGTGATCGCCAGCGAAGACGACACGATGGTCTACCTCTACACCGGACGCTTAACGCTCCCACTCGGCGCCTTTACGCCGCGCGAGCACGTGAACCCGCAGAGTCGCGAGTTCGCCGAAGCGAGTGTCGATACACTGCTCCAGCAATACCCTGTGCGCTGGCTCATGCCCATTACGTGGATGGGGATCAACGCGTCCAACGATCTGGCGCGCAGGCACCCGACGCGTGTTGCCTTTCGTCAGGCACTGCCGCTGGGTGCCGTGTTCGAAAGGTTGCCGACCAGGGGAGCCGATCAATGAGTAGCTCCGCGGCCGCTACGCAGCGCGCGCGCGCCGACTGGCTGATCCCGCTGGCGATTGCGGCCATTGTGCTGGCGGTGGCCGTGAGTACGGTCACGGCGTGGCCCGTCGGCGCCTTCGAAGACGATGCCATTTATACGGTTCTCGGAAAATCGCTTGCCGAAGGGACTGGGTATCGGCTCATCAACCTTCCGGGAGCACCTAACGCCACACACTACCCGCCTGCGTATCCCGCGCTGTTGGCCGTGTTGTGGACAATCTCGCCGTCGTTTCCGGAAAACCTCGTGCTGTTCAAGTTTGTGAATGCGCTGCTGTTGGCGATCGCGGCGGTGGGGACGTACGTCTTTGCCGTGCGTTGCTTGGAGCTGAGTAAGACCACATCGGTGATTGCGGCGCTTGCATCGACCCTTTCAGTCGTCGTTTTGCTGCTGACGGGGATGGTGCTCTCGGAGCCGCTTTTTCTGGCGATACTTCCTCCAGCGTTCCTCGTGACGGAGCGCGCGCGTCACACCGGGCGACTCCCCACCGCGTTCCTTGCCGGCGTGCTGTTAGGCGCCTTGGCGCTTTCGCGCACATTGGGACTCTTCGCCATTCCGGGTGCCCTGCTCTTGCTGCTGTGGCGTCGGCGTTATGCAGCGGCGGTGACGCTCGGCTGCGGCGCGGCGCTGCTGGTCGGTCCATGGTTAGCCTGGGTGCAGCTGCACCAGGATGAAGTACCCGCCGTCATCGCAGGGAAATACGGCAGCTACAGCGGCTGGGTGCTCCGTGGTTTTGTCGATTACGGGCCGAGCTTCGTATGGCAGGTGATCGTCAAGAATGCCAAGGCGCTGTTCCGGCTCATGGGTGGGATCCACTCGCCGATCGATGCCTTTTGGCCGCGCACGTTGGCGTTTGTCGTGCTCTTCAGCGTGGGAATGGCTGGCGCGTGGCGCCTGACACGACGGGCACCATCGCTCCTGCTGTTCCTGCTGACTTACATCGCCGTCATCCTCGTCTGGCCCTTCGAACCAAATCGTTTTCTGCTCGGCATCTGGACCGTGCTGACGGTGTCTGCCGCGTTAGGTATGCAAGTGCTCTGGCAGTGGCGGCCGCGTGGTAGCGCGCTCGCGGGCGTGCGCTACGGAGCGGTGGCTGCCACGCTGTGGGTCGCCGCTGGATATGTCGTGTACAACGGCCAGGGCTTTCAACGCGCGTGGTGGGTTCCCGTGCAGCAGGCCGGTGGAGAACGATTGAAGCCGATTGTGGAGTGGGTGGCTCACAACACCGCGATGACCGATGTGATCGCGACCGATCACGATCCCGCCGTGTATCTGTACACCGGCCGGCGCGCCGTCCCCACCAGCACGTGGATCGTGCGCGAGCGGATCATCCCGCTCACGCCGGAAGAAGACGTCAACGCCGTGCAGCAGATCCTCACCGTGCTCGAGCCGCAGTACTACCTGACGACGTCGGAGATCGGCATGCGCACCGCGACGCAGTTGGCGAAGTCCAGTCCGCCCGCGCTCCGCTATCTCGGTCCGACGCCTAACGGGGCGGCGTTTGCCAGGGTCAGCCAGTGAACACGCGTCTCGTCCCGGTGATCCTCGTCGCGCTGGTGTTGCTCGCTGCGGTGCTGTCCATCACACCGTGGCCCGTCGGATCCATTCAGGATGATGCCACGTACGTCGTGTTGGGCAAGAGCCTCGCGAGCGGCGACGGGTATCGGCAGCTGAACCTCCCGGATCAACCGCAGGTCGCGCACTATCCGCCCGCGTATCCGCTCCTGCTCGCCGTGCTCTGGAAACTCTGGCCCGAGTTTCCACACAACCTGGTGCTCTTCAAGTACGTGAACGCCGTGCTCCTCGCACTCGGCGCGTTAGGCGCATATGCGTATGCACGCAAACGATTACTGTTAGGCAGCGTCCCCGCGGCGGCGGGCGCGCTGACTGGGACGACGTGCGTGCTCGTGCTGTACGTCGTGGGTATCGTGCTGTCGGAACCGCTCTTTCTCGCGCTCCTCTTCCCGACGCTGATCGCGGGTGACAAGGCCGCGGACGCCGGCACGCCACTCAGCGCGCTTACCGCTGGCGCCCTCGGCGGGCTACTCACGCTGGTTCGCACGATCGGCATCGTGTTTCTCCCCGCACTTGTGCTCGTTCTCCTCATGCGGCGTCACTGGCGTGCGGCGGGAGCGGCACTGCTGGGCGGACTCTGCTTTATCGCGCCCTGGCAGATCTGGGCGTACGTCAACGGCGGCGACATAACGCCGGCGCTGAGCGGCAAATATGGCAGCTATTTGGGTTGGATGCTCGATGGGTATCGCCAAGGTGGGTGGGACTTCGCGGTCAATGTCGTCACCAAGAACGTCTCCGGACTGGGTCTCCTGCTTAACGACGCCGTGATGCCTGTGAGCCTCCGGTGGATGCGGATTCCGACCTTTGTTCTGGCCCTCGCCGTTCTCCTTTTCGGCCTAACGCGACTTCAGAAGCGCACACCCGTTGTCATGCTGTTCTTGAGCGGCTACCTCGCGATCATGCTGCTGTGGCCGTTTGAAGTGAATCGCTTCTTGATGGTGATCTTTCCGCTTGTGACCCTGCCGTTCACACTCGGCTTGGTGGAGCTCTGGCGAGTTCGGCCGCAAACGCGGGTCGGGTCGGTGTCGCGCATGGCGCTACTCGGCGGCGCGTGTGTTGCTATTGGTGGATTCCTATGGTACAACGCTCGCGGTTATCGCCAGGAATGGTGGTCCCTCGTACAGAGAGATTCAGGGCTGCGCATCGGCGGTGTGGTGTCGTGGGTTCGACGGAACACCGCACCCAATGACATCGTTGCCGTCCAGGACGATCCAGCCGTTTATCTGTACACGGGGCGACCGGCTGTTCCGGTCAACGACTTCTACGCGATGGACCACCTGCGTGAACGTGATATACGCGAGGACCTTGAGAAGATCCGTGAGATTCTGCATCAGTACAGACCGCGTTTCTATATTGTCGGCTGGCGCAACACCCGTCTCGCTGCCGATTCACTCGCGCGCGTGGAGCCGGAGCTGATTCAAGCCATAGACAGCATCGGCAACGCCACTGTGTACAGCATTTCTCTCCATGACGACACATCGCCTAACGCCAGCAAGCCTACCAACCGTTGACGAGCCCGCCATTCCGCGGCTGCGCGGTCGGACGCCGATCGATCGCGATTCGGTTGTGCTGTCGGTACTCATCCCCGTCTATAACGAGGAGCGCACGCTCGAGCTCATCATCTCACAGGTCCATTCGGTGCCTGTGATGAAAGAAATCATCTGTGTGAACGATTTTTCCACGGATCGGTCGCCGCAGATCCTGGATGAAATGCTCGCCGAAGGACGTATCGATAAAGTCATTCACCAGCCGTACAATCGCGGGAAGGGAGCAGCGATCCGCACGGCGTTAGCCAATAGCACCGGGAACATTGTGATCGTGCAGGACGCCGATCTCGAGTACGATCCAGCGGACTGGCCGCTGTTGCTCGAGCCGATCATCGAAGGGCAGGCGGACGCTGTTTTTGGTTCGCGCTTCCTTGGTGGACCGCACCGCGTGTTGTACTACTGGCACTCTGTCGGGAACAGTGTCCTAACGACGGTGAGCAATATGTTCACGAATCTGAACCTCACCGACATGGAGACGTGCTATAAGGCGGTCCGTGGTGAGGTTGCGCGCAGCCTTGTCCTCACAGCGGATCGTTTTGGTTTCGAACCCGAGATCACGGCGCGTCTTGCCCAAGCGGACGCGCGCGTCTATGAGGTGCCGATATCGTACGCCGGGCGCACGTACGCCGAAGGGAAGAAAATCAACTGGAAGGACGGGGTCGCAGCGTTCTGGCACATCGTGCGCTTCAATCTTTTTCCTCCCCCCGAAGCGCGCGGCAAAAAAGCCTAACGAGCGGATTTTCGGTACGCGGGGCTGTGATGAAACGGGTATTTTCGCGTGTATCGCAGGTCCGCCTGGCTGTGTGAGTGTCATCACAGTGGTCGCAGGTATCACACAGTTTGGTCAAATCGCGGCGTGACAGCCCGTTAGGTACGTCGTCACCCTGAGGAAACTGGAGCTTGCGGTTCGGTAGGGCGCAGCGCGGCGTTTTCAACGCCGGGCGTTCGCTTGCCGCGCGGCTCAGGCACGATGCAACGTTGGGACGCAAACAACGGCAGTTGCTGTTGGGTCATGCGTATCGCGAGAAACGCAAATGGTTGTGGATCAACATCATCCAAAACCTGATGGCCCGCGGTCCATGCGTTGCCCTTGTACCTGGCCGGAGACTCGCCCCGAGTTCTGTTCCAATCACGGTACTAACCCCGGAGACCGCGCATGCAGCAACGAAATCGGAAGGGCTTCACGCTGATCGAACTTCTGATCGTCGTCGTGATCATCGGCATCTTGGCCGCGATCGCGATTCCGAAGTTCGCGAACACGAAGGAAAAGGCGTACCTCGCCTCGATGAAGTCGGACCTTCGCAACATGGCGACGACGCAGGAGTCGTACTTCGCCGACAACCAGGTGTACACGGCTGGGACAGCGTCGAACATCTCGGGTACGACCGTTTCTCTGCAGGGCTTCGTGCCCTCGAGCGGCGTGACGGCGACGGCGGCTGCGTCGGGTGGTACAGGTTGGAGCGCCACGGCGTCGCACACGGCGACGACGCGTACCTGCGCGATCTTCGTTGGTGTCGCAGCAGTGGCTCCGGCGAACGTCGAAGGCGAGCCGCGCTGTCAGTAGCGGCCTAACGAGGGCTTGATGTCTCACGGGGCAGCCGAAATGGCTGCCCCGTTCTTCTTTATGGGGTCTGGGGTCAGACCCCGTAGTTCCTCGTGCGTTAGCTCACGGGCCGAATTGGACCTGCCTTACAATTCCTAACGCTTATGGTGATTTGCGTGACGCTGCAGGCACCAAATCGTCCTTGATGCGGGATTCGAAATCAGCCAGTTAGGCGCAGTGAGCTGGCGCTTCGTGATCCAGCTGCAGGATCGGATGCCGATTGGCATGTGGCAGGTTGCAATGGAGGGCGCAAAACACTCCCGTGTGGGTCGCCTGCTGACGGCGCAACAGCATCCGTAAGTGTCGATACGTCAATGCGATACCGAATGCCTGTGCTGCTGGTCCGCACGTTGCCTTAGTCCACAGCGACACGACTCGCCTCGAGTTCCAGTTTCACCTTCATGGCACCAAACCCCGGAGACCGCATCATGCAGAACCGTACTCGCAAGGGCTTCACGCTGATCGAACTTCTGATCGTCGTCGTGATCATCGGCATTTTGGCCGCGATCGCGATTCCGAAGTTCGCGAACACGAAGGAAAAGGCATACCTCGCCTCGATGAAGTCGGACCTTCGCAACATGGCGACGACTCAGGAGTCGTACTTCGCCGACAACCAGGTGTACACGGCTGGGACAGCGTCGAACATCTCGGGTACGACCGTCTCTCTGCAGGGCTTTGTGCCCTCGAGCGGCGTGACGGCGACGGCGGCTGCGTCGGGTGGTACAGGTTGGAGCGCCACGGCGCGCCACACCGCGACGACGCGTACCTGCGCGATCTTCGTTGGTGTCGCAGCGGTGGCTCCGGCGAACGTCGAAGGCGAGCCGCGCTGCCAGTAGTCTTTCGCCTAACGTGAATACAGAGGGGCTCCTGACGGAGCCCCTCTTTAGTTTTTCCGGGCCATGGTTCGCATGAAAAATCTGCCCGCGTGCGAGTGACAGCCCTCGCATTGTTTTGATGACGCATTCGGCGAGCAACCCCATAAGCTGCTCCCATGCTCACCGCTCGCCGTCACGGGTTCTCTCTCCTCGAGACTGTCATCGCGCTCACGCTGTTCGGCGGTGCGCTCCTCAGCGTGCTCGGTATCGGCCAAGTCGTCCTCGCGCGACTGCACGAGAGTGACCAACGGTTTCGCGCCAGCCTCTACACACAGAGCATACTCGACTCGCTTCGCGCCACGGCCTGCGCGCGACTCTCAAGCGGCAGCACTAGCTCCGGGCCCTTTCACGCCACGTGGTCCCTCACCGACCTGCGCGACGCCGCCCGCATCGATCTCTCGCTCACAGCTCCACGTCGCGGCGCCACTCCGCAGGTAGGACAGGCAACGGCGCTCCTGCCGTGTCCCGAGCCGTAGCATGCCTAACGTCACTCGCCTGGGCCGCACACTCCCCGAGCTGCTCGTCGCGCTCGTCGTGAGTGGAATTCTCTTCGCTCTGCTCAGCGCTGCCTTCATCGGTCACGAGCGTCTGACCGCAGGGGCCACGGCGATCGCCGAGCTGCGAGCGAACGCGCGCCAGGCGCAGCAGATCCTCCCGGCCATTCTCAGCGCT
>JBFMFA010000147.1:0-7283 GCA_040753195.1 Gemmatimonadota bacterium
GCGCGCGCGCTGATCGGGATCTCGCGGCCGTTGCGCACGACCGGCTGACGTCCTTTGAACTCCTCGAACGTGACATACACGCCCGCTTCGCGCAGTGCACGCAACGTGGTCTCAATGCCGTCGCGCTGAACCATCGCGATGACGTCGGCCCGCGTGCAGCGCGCCGCGTCGAGGAGTGCGCGGTAGGGACTGCGCGGCTGCCCGAAGACCGTAGCGTCGAGCGACTCCAAGAAATTGCGCTCACGATTCTCGAGTCGCTGCCTAACAAGGGCGGTCGCCTCGGCATACGTCATCCGTTTGGCGAGAAACGCAGGAAGCCCGGTGAGGAACCGGGTGAACGTCCAAGCATCGCGCAGCAGCGCCATGCGCCTGTGCCCTGCCCCTTGTCTCGTGAAAGTAGACGGCCGGAATATTAGCTCGTAGAATTGCCGCGCGGGCTGGGTGGGCCACCTCTCGGAGAAACCAACTATGAGGCGCGGACTTAGAACTTTGGTGCTGGGCACGTTCAGCTTCGTCGCCGGTGCAACAGCGATGTGGGCGCAGCAGCAGGCGCAGGCGACGCGCCGAGAGCCGCAGTTCGAGAACGACCACATGCGCGTGTGGAAGTCGATCATCATGCCGCGGCAGCCGCTCAGCCAGCACCGGCATGATCACGGACGTGCGCTGGTCGCTCTCACTGACGGCCAACTCAAGGTCGTCGACAAGGACGGGAACGTGAAAACGACGTATAACTGGGAGCGCGGGAAGGCATACTGGCTTGGTGCCGATCCCGCGGGTGAAACGCACGCTGACGTCAACGACACTGACAAGCCGATCGAAGTGATCGTGGTTGAGCTGAAACGCGACCGCTGACCATTTTATGATGCAATCCGTTCACAGACGCTGCGCCGTACTTCGGTCATGCAGCGTACCCTCGCTCTCTCGATGAACGCAGCAGCGTCAAATCCGAGCCGGCGCCTCGTGCGTCCCGGACGCGTCGTTGTCTTCGCGCTGTGCGGGCTCATGGCGTGGATCGCCATCGATGTGCTCCTCCCGCGACGAACGGATCTGCGTCAGTTCGACCCTGTGGCGAGCGGGCGCCTCGATGGCGAGATGTGGCGTTCGTATTACGAGCGCAAACCGGCGAAGCTCTTCTGGCAGTTGGCGCAGTCGCTGCGCGTGCAATTTCACGCGGGTTTCTGGAATTCCTTCCCGATGGCATACCGCGCGGCGAAAGCCGCGTTCACGTTCAAAGATGGTCGCTCGCGCGCCGACTATGATCAGGCGTTGCCGGATCTCGAGCAGTACTTCGCCGCGGTCAACAACCTCAGCCTAACGCCGTTCAACGCGAAGTCAGCGGCGCGCAACGAGCTGGAGTGGTGGATCATACGGCGTGAGCCGGAGCAATTCACCACCACGGACTGGGAGCGCCTGATCGCCGCTGTAGCCGCCGAGATTTACGCGGTTCCGCCGGAGCGACTCACGGAGTACGCCCATCTGCGCGTCGAGGCGATGGTGCTGCGTGACCAGCGCGGCGAGAAGATCACCGAAGCAGACTGGAAGCGGATCGGCGACCTTCTCGAGCGCAGCTGGACGTCGCTCTCGAACGCGGTCTCGCAGTAGCGCCTGTTCGTTAGGCAACGTCTGCCAACGGAACGCCGCTTGCGCCGCCAATCCGGACCACCCACCAACGTGCGCGCAGAATCCCTCAACTCGTGCAGCTGATGCCCATCGATGGAGCGCAGACGTGCGCCTAACAAGTCTACGAAGTCACTGCGGGCCCGGATAACGACGATGTCGTCTTTGAGACGAACCAAAACGCAACGGAATTCGATTGTAGCGCAGCGCACGTTCAGCCGGGGCGGCGATTGAATGCGCATTGTCGGCCAGCTCGACGACCTGCGCGATGGCGAGATCGAGGGCCACCGGCGTCAGGCTCGCCGCGCGTCGCTCCAATTGTGCGAGTCGCTCCTCGGCCTTGGCGCGTGCTGTGGAGGAGTAGGGCTTTTCGCGCGCCATGAACTCGGTAGAGACAAAGAGGATGTCGGCGCGCTTTTGGGCGTCCGTTAACGGCGTGGCCGCCGCTGGAGCCGCGGCGCCATGCTGCGCCTGCGCGACATGGCTGTCGGCGAAAAGAACCCCAGCAAGGACCAGAACGCGATATGTCGAACGCCAAACAGTCATGTGGCTCTCCGAAGCCGTGGTGATCGTCACGCGTCGTTTGGGCGACGCAAAGCTGCGACAACCACGCCTCGGATATCGTTTGGACCGTTTGTTACACGAGGTCTAACGCCTGTCGTTGCCTCCTGTGCCGCGCACGGCCGCCACCCGGTTTCTATCCGGCGGCTCGGCGCCTAACAAGTGGTGCACGAAAAAGTCGAAGCGCTTGCGCTCGCCGTACGGACCACCGGAGCCGTGGCCCGCACCCGGAATCACGAGCAGGTCAAAGGTCTTGTTCGCCTTGATCAGCGCGTTCACCACCTGCATCGTCGATGCGGGATCGACGTTTTGATCCATCTCACCGACGACCAGGAGCAACTTCCCCTGCAGACGCCACGCGTTATCGACGTTGGACGCCTGCGAGTAATGACTGCCTAACGGGTAACCCATCCACTGTTCGTTCCACCAGATCTTGTCCATGCGATTATCGTGGCAACCAACGGCGGAGACGGCGGCCTTGTAGAAATCCGGATGGAAGAGCAGCGCGCCCATGGAGTTCTGTCCACCCGCGGATGTGCCGTAGATGCCTACGCGGCTCGTGTCATACCACGCGTATTTCTTCGCGATCGCCCGATGCCAGAGAATGCGATCGGGGAACCCCGCGTCGCCGAGGTTCTTCCAGGCGACGTCGTGAAACGCTTTGGAGCGGTTGGATGTGCCCATGCCGTCTACTTGGACGACGATGAAACCAACTTCAGCCTGTGCCTGCATGCCTAACTGCAGATTGAAGCTCTTCGGGGCAAACGAATCGTGTGGTCCGGCATAAATGTTCTCGATAACGGGATATTTGCGCGCCGGATCGAAGTTCGTGGGTTTGATGATCACGCCCCAGATGTCCGTTTTGCCGTCGCGCGCCACGGACGTGAAGATTTCAGGGGGACGCCATCCGGTTGCCAGGAGCGCGGACATGTCACCGCGCTCGAGCTCCGCAATGCGTGCACGGTCGCTCGTGCGCCGAAGCTCGGAGGTCGGCGGCTGATCCACACGCGAATACGTGTCGACGTAGTATTTGCGATCCGGGGAGAACGAGACGCTATGCGTGGCGTCCGCCTCGGTGAGCGGCGTTAGGCCCGTTCCGTCAAAGTTGATGCGATAGACGTGCACGTAGTACGGATCCCTGCCGGCATACATGCCACTGGCGCGGAACGTGATCTGCCGTGCCACCGTGTCGACATATTCAACGCCGCGCACTACCCAGTTCCCTTTGGTGATCTGATTCTTGACGCGTCCCGTTAGGCCGTCGTAGAGATACAGGTGGTTCCACCCGTCGCGCTCCGACATCCAGACGATCTCCTTCCCGTCCGCCACATCGAAGCGATAGCGCTTCCCCGTATAAAAGAAGAACGTCGAAGTCTCTTCGTTGATCACGGCGCGCGCATTCCCCGTCGCCGCATCAATTTCAATGATGCGATACGCTTGATGACCGCGCTGGTTGTATTCGAACGTCAGAGTGCGGGAGTCCTTACGCCACTCCAGCCTGGAGACGTCGTAGGCGTTAGGGAAGAGCGCCGGATCCACGCTGATCTGCTTGCCGCTCGCCACCTCGAAAATCACCGGACGTTCGACGTCGAGCACGTCGCCCGGCTTGTTGTAGACGCGAGTGGAGTGTTTTGGCTGGAGCTGATCCTCCGGCGAAGACATCACGTAATGAATCTCGCGACGGTAACCCGGCTTGACGCGATAGACAGCCAGCCACTTCGAGTCGGGCGACCAGGCGAGCGTGCGCCATTCGTACGCATCGGCCTCTGACCCATCATGACTCAGCGGCGTCCATTGCGTCGCGCCGCGAGGCCTAACGAATACGTTGAAATTGCGCACGGCGACTTCGCGCGTGCTGTCCGGTGACGCGATGGGGTGTTCGTCCCACGGCGGCGGCGCCCCGTAGAGACCCCCACCTGGCTGACGCATCGGTGGCCGATTCCGCTCGCGCGCAGCGGTTTTGGCGCAGGTGTATTGCGCCAGGCTGCAACGCCAACGTACCGAGTCGATCGTTACCTCGAGCCCCCGCGCACTATCGACAAGCTCGAACGTCGTGAACGGAAGCGTTGTTGCCGTGACTGACCGCGACGTCGCCGGCGCCAGTGCCGCTGCGATGCGCGCGTGATCGAACGGCGGCCGTTTGGCTAACGTATTCGCATCGACAAGTACGAACTCGTTCCCACCGCGCACCGATTTGCGATACCAGAAGCGCGTGGAATCGAGCCACGTGGGGGATTCCGGCGCGCCGACCACAAGTCCCTCGAGGCGCTGGCGCACACTCTCGGCGCGATCATAGTCGGCGACAGACGAGCGCTGCGCGTGGACGTTAGGTGCGATCAGTACCGCGCTCAGGCAGAGCGCACGGATAAGCGATCGAGGCATGGCAGTTATGGTGGGACTGCCATTGATCTGCGCGCCAGATTGACCGTGCGCTAGTGCTTACGGGCGGATTGTCCGGGCGACGCGAAAGCCCACATTGTCGCGCCGCTGCGTGGGAAACGCGTTCGTTGTACCACGATGGGCCGAGCGATGCATGGCGGGCTCATAGCTGAAGGCGCCCCCGCGACGAACGCGCGCGACGCTGTTGCTAACCACCACGATGCTGTCTTCAATGTCATCGTGGACACCGCCGCCGCTGGGGTACGACGCGCGGCGGTCCTGCACCCACTCCCACACATTGCCGTACACGTCAAAGAGACCGAAGGCGTTAGGCTTGAGTTGTCCGACTGGCCATGTGCGTGCGGGATCACCTGGTGGGAGTGGGTCGTCTTTGCTGCGCGGTGCTCGTGATCGGTGCCAGGAGTATTCGCGCAGGAGCGACGCGTCGTCGCCAAAAAAGCGCGCCGTGTTTGTGCCGGAGCGCGCTGCGTACTCCCACTCGGCTTCCGTCGGCAGGCGATATCCCGTACGGCTGAGATAATTGTTAGGCATCACCATGCCGTTTGTGACTGACTCCGGTGCCGCCCCGTATACCCACTCGCCAGGTGGGAGGCCTTCTCGTTCGCTCAGCCAGTTGCAGTACAGCGCTGCTTCGTACCACGTCACCGCAATCTGCGGCCCATCGGCGTCTGGGCTGAAGCGTCGCATCACGTCCGCCATGCGCGCCGAATCATCTGCAAAGCGATGGTGACGCTTTACCCAAGGATTGGCGTCAAGAAACCGTCGAAACTCGGCGACGGTGACTTCGGTGCTGGCGATCGCAAAAGAGCGCGGAACTCTGACGCGATGCTGTACTTCATCCTCCGAACGCCCCGCCTCGTTAAGCGGCGAGCCCATTGTGAATTCAACGGGTCCAGGGAGGATCACCATCGTCTGCAGCTCGCGAGTCACGTACCAGCGTTTCCCTGCGGCGGGCTTGCCGGCGAGTGCGGAGTCGAGGCGCGCGATCGCCGCTGGATGCGACCAGTTCACTGTGCGAGGTTTGTCACCGGCTTTGTCGTAACGCAGCACCCAGCGAACGGCGGCGTGCACGGCGGGATCCGGGTCGCGCTCGTACAGCCGCAGCAGCGCGGCAACGACTGAATCTCTTGTGCGCCCGGGCGCGGCTTTCGCGGAGTCGTTGCCTAACAAGAGGAGCTGAGTGTGGCGAGTAGCGGCCGCTTCGGCGCCAACCTGTGGTATCGCTGAGCGACAGCCCGCCGTCGCGCCTGAAATCAAAACAGTGATCGCAAGCGCGCGGCGGGCTTCCATTGTTATGCCCCGACGCCCAGTGCGATCAACAGGAGAACGCCTGCTGGCTCAAGCAGATCGGACACGAATGTGAAGATGCCGTGGGCCATGCCAACGATTGCCCCGACGACCTGCATCTCTTCGTCGGTCAGCTCGCGACCATCACTCGCTCGTAGCACGGGCGCCTTGGGGTCGCCACTCGCGGTTGCGAACAATTCGCCGTTGAAACGAAACGAGGCGTCAAGTACACCGCGGTTCGTCTCCGCGTCGACGCTGATGTCGTCATAACGCGAGCGGATCGCTAGGTCGACGGATCCGTCCCCGCCCCCGCCCTCCTCACCGGCGATCCCGCTCACCTTCGCGCGGACCTCGAAATCTTCCTGTGGTACGTACAGGCGCGCTTCAAGCGTTGCCGGGCCGCCTCGTGCGAAGAGCTGCTGGGTCGTCTTGATCGTGAAGTCGAGGCGATCGGAGCCGTCGGTGATGTACCCGGCGACGTCTATCTGTGCAGTCTGCAGCGAGCCCGTAATGTCGAAGGAATATTGCAGTCGCGTGACACCACCGGTGACGACACGCAGTTGCACGCCGGCGGTGCTGCTCGATGCGCGTCGCTCATCAGTGAGATCCGCATATCCGATCTCTTTTCCGGCCAGCGGATCTTCGTTAGGATCGACATCGTATAGAATGAAACGCACGCCATTGAATGGCGCGTCGGTGCGCGTTGCATCTGGGACATATTTCCGCGCAACGGGGTCGTAGATGAATGTGGTGCCGAGTACGGATGACCGCATAACGGGAATGAGAGCTGTTCCCGAACTCACCGCCGCTGTGGAGAGTGTGCGAACGGCGTGCTCCAAGCCTGGGCTCCACCCCATCGGTGACTGCACGGCGCCGACGTCGTTGGCTGCGCGTCCGACCGCGTGCAGACTCCCCAGGAGCTTGGACGCCGCGACCCGTTCGACCACAGCAATACCCTGCTTGACCCGCTGAGCGTCGACGCTTCCAGCGTTAGGCGCCGTTCCCTCGGAACAGGCGGCCGCTATGCCGAGCAGCGCGAGCGCACCGATGCGTTGCGATTTCATGGTTTTGACTCTCCAGCTAGTTAGGCAGCAGGTTTTGGCCCGCCGACTCATCACTCTTACGGCTGCGGCTGCGGATTTCGCGCAAGCGCCCTTGTTGTTCTGGCGTGAGGAGGTTCTTCACGCGCACGAGCAGCGCGGTTTGGCGGATCTTCACCTGGTTCTCGATGCGCAGTACTTCGCCGGTTTTGGCGAGGACCCTGGCCTCGTCGATTTTTGTTTCGCCCAGCCGCTCGACGAGTTCGAGCGCAGGCTCCGTCATTTCGACTTGAAGCGGCGCCAGTTCGGTCTGTGTCGTCTTCAGGAGATCGAAGATCGAGCGCCGTTGAGCGGCCGTTAGGCCGATCGCCTGCGCGT
>JBFMFA010000148.1:0-7258 GCA_040753195.1 Gemmatimonadota bacterium
GCACCATCACTTCGCGTCCCGGAATCGGAATGAGTGAGCCGTTATGCGCCACGCAGTTTTCCGTATTTGTCTGCGCCGCTGAAATCTTGTAGTAGCTCTTGAACGACATCTTCTTGTCGTTCGAGATCGTGAAGATGGCGTTGGCTCCCCATTCAGGTTTGTCCGACGCCCGGCACCGCGGCGCTGAACCACCGCCCCACTCGTCGGTGAAGAGGATCTTGGACCCGTCGTTGCTGAAAGTGGCCGAGTGCCAGAAGGAGAAGTTCGAGTCAGCGGCGGCATCGATGCGTTTTGGGTTCGCCACATCGCTGATATCGAGCAAGAGCCCGTACCCGCCGCAGGCACCGCCGGCGAGTCCGATTTCAGGGTACACCGTGATGTCGTGGCACTGGGTCGGACCACCGGTACGCGACGTCGGCCGCGGAGGCGCGTTAGGGTTTGCAGCGGCTTGCGCGGCACGGCGAGCGAGCTGCGCAGAGTCAACAGGTTCCGTGCGGCGCGGGGGTGCCGTTAGGCCCTGGAAGATGCGAGGCGAACTCACGATGGCAGCGGCTTGCGGGTTCGCGAGCGGAATCTTGATCACTTCGATCCGGAACAGGGCGGTGTTCGGATCATCCTGCGACGACAGACATCCCGGCAACTCGCTTGGCGAGCGTACGCCTGAGGAACCCGAGATATAGACGTAGACGTTTTCTTTGTCTTTGGGGTCGTTGACGACGGTATGGGTGTGCGAGCCGCGGCACGTCTGCACGTTGGCGATGTACTTCGGATTCGCGATATCCGTCGCGTCGAAGATGCGGATGCCGCGGATGCGGTCATGGCTGACCGAATCACGCACTCCTGTTGTACCGCAGTCGAGTCGAGCGGACGGGGCTTCGGCCGACACGAAGAGCAAGTTGCCGAAGACCGAGACGTCGCTCTGCGAAGCAGGGCAGAGATGCGATGTCTTGAGCGACGGCTTCCGCGGATTGGAGATGTCCCAGACCTGATAGCCGTTGTAATTCCCTTGAATGACGTATTGTCCGCGGAATGCGAGGTCCGAGTTCGTCACGCCACGGAAATTTTCCGAGGACGGCGAGTTCGAAAGCATGCGCAGATTCCAGATCGCTTCGGCGGCTGGCTCGAGCATGTTGCGCCGCGTGCTGTCCATGCGCCCCGGTTTGAGTCCGACGCGTGGATCCGGGCTGCCTGGTGTCGGCACCTGCACACTTGGTGAGGGCGCGCTGGCGCACGCGGCGATGAGCGCCACGGCGCCTAACGAGATGAGACGAGAGGTTGCGCTTTTCACTGTCCGATCCGGGAGGTGGGGAAAGGGAAACTGGCAGCTGACTCAAAACTCACGATACAAACTCAAGCTTGGGAAGGTGACGCACAGCACGTAGCTCAGCGCTCACGGCAGCTGTTTTAACATTTTCTCCATCCTGTCGATCTCTGTTGTTTGATCAGCATAGATGTCGGACGCGAGCCGGAACACGATTTCGTCCTGCCCGGCTCCCTCGGAGGCGAACAGCGCGTCAACCATGGTGACCGCACCTTCGTGATGCTGGATCATGAAGGTGAGAAAGAGTCTGTCGAATTCGACGCCGCGGGCCCGGTCCAGCTGTTCGAGTTGTGCCGCCGTGAGCATCCCCGGCATGAGGGTTCCGGCGTGGCCATCATGGGCGTCTCCCGCCGGCACCGGCTCTCCGCGGTCACGAAGCCACGTTTGCATGAGGGCAATTTCGTCGCTCTGCGCCACCACAATGCGCTCACAGAGTCGCTGCAGCGCGTCACTCGCCCCGTGCGTTTTCGCCCACCCGGCGATCAGCACCGCCTGAGCGTGATGCGGAATCATTCCGGAGATGAACCGCACATCGGCCGGCGTGTGCGGAAAGTTTCCAATCGGTCGCGCAGCAGCTGAGGATCGGTTCGATCCCGTGGCGCACGCAAGCGCCGTTAGCGCGATAAGAAAGCTGAAGGAGTTGACGAGCGGTCGCTGAGGTTTCATGCGTGGCGGTATATCCGGAGCCTCGATACTATGCCGATTACGCCTGACGTCCGAAAGCCGCTGTTGTGTAGGGGTTTCAGTGACCGGCGCGCTTTCGTGAGCGGGCGACGATTTGGTCGTGCGAGGTGGGGACGGCTGTGCGCTAATGCTGTCAGCCGGGCCCCTGACCCACCACTCACTGCTCAACGCTCCTTAGTCCACCACATCCTCAAAACGCAGCGATTCCTTGTAGAAGTACAGGTCCGCGTAGCCTAACGATCCATTGCGGTTCTTGAGCACGTGAAGCTCGGCCGCGCCCTGTACATCGCGCAGATCCGAGTACATCTCTTCCCGGAAAAGACCGAGCACCACATCGGCATGCTGCTTGAGGGCGCCTAACGCGCCGAGGTCGTCCAGTCGCGGCCGTGGATCGGAGCGGTCCCGCGTAGCCGCACGCACGCTCGTGACCGCGAGCAGGGCCACCGAGCGATGCAGCGCCAACGCCTTGAGTTCGCGCGCGACGCGCGCCACCTGCTCGTCCAGCGCGTCCTCGCCGCTCAGCAGCCATTGAATCGGATCCACGATGATGAGCTGCGTACCGAGGTGCTCGATCAGCACATCGCTCAACGCCGCCACGCCGCCGTCAGGAATTTGGCGAATGACCGGTGTGTGGGCGCGCAGCTTCGCCGCCGCGAGCGCCACCTGGCTGCGGGCGCCTTCGTCCAACGTGCCATTGCGGAGCTGGTCGTGGCGCACTTGTGCCTCGATCGCCAGCGCCCGATCGAAGACCCGTTCGGCCGACATCTCGCCTGTGAGATACGCGACCTGACCGCCGGCGCTCGCCACCCGCAGCATGATGCCAAGCGCGAGGGCGCTCTTGCCGGCCCCCGCTTCGCCGGCCAGCACGACCAGGTCGCCTGGTCGCAGACCGCCGCCTAACAACAAATCGACGCTCGGAAAACCGGTCGCGGTCGCTGCGGCGGGGACGGCGCCGCCCGCGACGGCCGCCAGGTAACTCGCCGGATCGAAAGAGCGGTCGCGGCCCTCGTTAGGTTCGTGCGGCTTGGGCGGTTGTGACGGTGGTGCGATCATGCGCTGCCGTTACCCTCGTTATGGGACAGCGCCCGCACCAGAGTGCGCAACTCCATGCCGGCGGCCCGATCCAGCACCGGCGCTGTCACCTCGATCAACTCTTCCAGGCTCGCGGCCAGGGCCGCTGCGTCGTCGCGCGCGCTGGCTTCCACGACCCGCTGTATCGCCAGACGCGCCTTGGCTGGCAGCGCAACAGTCGAGAACCAGACGCGAGAGGCTGCGGCGCGTAGCTCACGTTGAGATCGCGTCAGGCATGTGCTGCCAACGCTGCCCTGCGCGATGCGAGCCGCCATCAACGCGGCGAGCGCGACTTCGCGCTCGCCGCCTAGCGCGAGTCGTGCGGCGCGCTGAGCCAGTGATCTGAACGGAAATACAACGGGTGTAACAGCATACGGGAGCGTCGGCGGCGGCACGCGCGCAAATCTACCGGCGCTCAGCCACTCGGCAAACATTTTTACCCCGGCTACATTCGACAAATGCCCCCCGACCCATACGGTCTTCGTGAACGCGCGTAGCAGCGTCCCGCATCCGCCGCGCACCGTGCTGTGGGTCGACGATGAAGTCGACATGCTCGAGCCGCATCGTCTCTTCCTCGCGGACAAGGGTTACGAAGTGCACGTGGCGACCAATGCCGACGATGCCGTGGAGCTGCTGCGGCGCCAACCCTTCGACCTCGTCTTGCTCGACGAGCAGATGCCGGGGAAGCGCGGGCTAGAGGCGTACCGCGAGGTGCGCGAGCTCGCGCCGAACCTTCCAGTCGTGATGGTGACGAAGAGCGAGGACGACACCACGCTGCGCGACGCCTTGGGTGCCGACATCCGCGATTATCTCGTTAAGCCGGTCAATCCGCGGCAAGTGCTGTCGGTCGTCACCAAAATCCTCGAAGGGCCCTCGCTGAGACAGCAGGCAGTCGCGCGCGCCTTTGTGGAACGTTTCCGGACGCTCGACACCGAGCGCACGCGCGATCTCGATTGGCGTGGCTGGATCGATCGATTTGACGAGTTGATGCGCTGGGATATCGATCTCGCCGCGGCAGGGGAGCGTGGGTTGTACGAGTCGCTGCGTGGAATGTACCCTGCGATGCATCGCGATTTCGCCGCGTTCATGCAGCGCGAATACCCCAAGTGGTTGCGCAATCTGGAGGGGGATCGACCGCCGCTGTCGATTGACATTGTCGGGGAATTCCTCTTGCCGGCGATGCGTCGCAGTCGTGCCGTTCTCTTCATCGTCGTGGACTGCATGCGCCTGGATCAGTGGCAGGTGCTGCAGCAGAGCCTAACGACTCAGTTCGAAGTCGAGACGTCGCATTACTTTGCGATTCTGCCCACGGCCACGCCGTACGCCCGGAACGCGCTCTTCAGCGGACTGTTCCCCGGTGAAATTGCGGCGCGCTTCCCCGACTGGTGGGGCTCCGCCGATCGCGACGACGAAACGCTGAACGCCTACGAGCGGTCGCTGCTGGAAGCGCAACTGGGTGAGCTCGGCGAGAAGTCGCCCGTGCGCTATCACAAGATCTCCACGGCGAGCGACGCTGACGATTTGGAGCGGCATCTGTCGAACGCCATCGCGTCCGACGGCGTGACGGCGTTTGTTTTCAACTTCGTGGATCTGCTGACGCACGGGCGCAGCGAATCGGCCATTCTCTACGAAGTGGCGCGCGACGAAGTCGCCCTGCGCCAGCTCACACAGCAATGGTTCCAGCGCTCCGCGCTGCTGGCTGTGCTGCGCGAAGCCGCTCGCAAGCGTTTGCCCGTGCTCATCACGAGCGATCACGGGTCCATCCACTGCAACACACCGGCAACGGTTTTTGCCAAGCGCGACGCGACGGCGAACCTGCGTTACAAATTCGGCGAAGATCTGCGCGCCGAACGGGCGGAACATGCGCTCCTGTTCCCTAACGAGGACATCCTGCGCTTGCCGCGACGCGGACTCGGCAGCAACTCGCTCCTCGCGGTGGGAGACACGTTTTTCGTGTATCCGACGAAGCTGCGCGAATATCAGGCGCGCTACCGCGGCTCGTTCTTGCACGGCGGCGTGACACCCGAAGAGTGCATCGTCCCACTGGCACTGCTGACACCACGATGATCTATCGCCGGCTGCTCGCGTTCGTGCGTCCCCAAGCGTGGCGCATGGCCGCGGTGGTCACCGCGAACGTTCTGGCGGCGCTGCTGGATGTGTTCTCCTTCACGCTGCTGATCCCGTTTCTGGATCGCGTCTTCGGCACGACGACAAACCCGGGACCGCTTTCGCGCGTGCAGGAGGCGGTCATCGGTCGCTTCCACGATCCTAACGACGCGTTCGGATCGTTGACGAACATCATCATCGTCATCCTGGTGGCTGTGGTGGTGAAGAACGTGCTCGTATGGCTCAGCGGGCAGCTCAGCGCGCAGTTGCAGGAGCTGGTGACGCGCGATCTGCGCAACGCCTTTTACGGTCACGTTCAGCGGCTGCCGTTAGGCTACTTCACGCGCACGCGCGCCGGGCAGACGCTGGCTCGCGTGTTCAGCGACACACAGCAGACAAAGCAGGTGATCACCGAGGCCGTCACGCGTTCGATCCAGAGCGTGGCGGTCGTCATCACCACGATCGCGGTTTGCTTCGTCATCTCCTGGCGACTGACGCTTCTGGCGCTCGTCGTCGCGCCCATCCTCATCGCGTTTCTGCTGCCTCTGCTGCGCAAGTTACGCAAAGGCCATCGGCGGCTCGGTGACCAGTACGGCGAGATGACGAGCGTGGTACAGGAAGCCGTGACCGGTATGCGCCTCGTAAAGTCCTTCCGCGGCGAGGCGTACGAAGAGAAGCGTTTCTTCGAAGCGAGCAGTCGTTACGCGCGCGGTATGATCCGTGTGCAGCGGCTGGCGTTTCTCGCGCAGCCCATCACCGAGACTGTCGGGACCGCGATCGCCGTGGTGATTCTCGGTATCGGCGCGCGTGAAGTCCTCGTCACGCAATCGATGTCCGGCTCCGAGTTGATCGCCTTTTTGCTGCTGGTGCTGCGCATGCTGCAGCCACTCAAACAGCTCTCGCAGGTGCCCACGGTCGCACAGCAGTCGCTCGCCGCGGCGGAGCGACTGTTCGAGGTGATGGATCGCCCCACCGAGACGATGCTCGATCGTGGGACGCGTCACGTCGCGTCGCTGGCGAACGATCTGGTATTCGACAACGTGAGCTTCGCGTACGACAGCGAACCCGTGCTGCGGGAGCTGTCGTTTACTGTGCGCAAAGGCGAGGTCGTCGCGCTGGTCGGTCCGAGTGGCGCCGGCAAGAGCACGCTGGTCGATCTCATTCCACGCTTCTACGAGCCGACCTCCGGCCGCATCCTCCTCGACGGTGTCGATACGCGGGACATTGCGCTCGCGTCCCTGCGGGCGCTCACCGGCATCGTCAGTCAGGACACCGTGCTCTTCAACGACACCGTACGACAAAACATCGCCTACGCGGCCGCCGGCAAATACACGAACGCGGAAATCGAGGCCGCCGCGCGCGCCGCCAACGCGCACGACTTCATCACCGCGCTGCCTAACGGCTACGACACCATCCTTGGCGAACGCGGGACGCGTCTCTCGGGTGGTCAGAGACAGCGCCTCGCGATCGCGCGTGCCCTGCTCATCGATCCGCCCATTCTGATTCTCGATGAGGCCACCTCGGCGCTCGACACGGAGTCCGAGCGGTTGGTCCAGGAAGCGATAGATCGCCTACTCGCTGGTCGCACGGTATTCGTCATCGCGCACCGCCTCTCGACCGTGCAGCACGCAAATCAGATTCTGGTGCTCGAGCGAGGCCGCATCGTGGAGCAGGGAACTCATGCCGCACTTCTGGCTGCCGGCAACGGAGTCTACAGGCGACTGCACGAGCTCCAGTTCATCGATCGGGTTGGTGCCGCGGCGGTGCTGACCGGACACGCCAGCGAGACCTAACGCGTGCGCGTACTCGTGCTGGTCACCGACATGACCTGGACCGGGCGGGCGAGAGCTTTGGTGGGCATGGCCCGCGGGCTGGCAAGTCGTGGTCACGCCGTGGCACTGCTCGTGGATCCGGCGAGCGGTGCGCATTCGCAAGCCGCCTCGTCCGCCAGCGCGACGCTGCAGATCGTCGCGTTCCCCGCGCGTGGTCGCCGACGCGGGAGCGCGCGGGTGCGTGCCCTTCGCGCAGCGATCCGACAGCACGACAGCGGCGTGGTGTTCGTGCACAGCGAAGGCG
>JBFMFA010000149.1:0-7107 GCA_040753195.1 Gemmatimonadota bacterium
CCGGCCCACTTGCACATGCTGACGCTGGGCTTCGTCGCGATGTTGATATTCGGCGTGGGCTATCATGTGATACCGCGGATCGCCGGGTTTCCGCTGGTGTCGAACGAGCTGCCACTGATGCATTGGTGGGTTGGCAACCTTGGTCTGGCGTTCATGGTGGCCGGGTTCGTCGTGCGTGTGCATGTCCCCGACGCGGGCGCGGTACTGTTGGGCACCGGTGGCTTCTTTTTTGTGTTAGGCACGTTCACATTCGCGTATCTCGTCTGGCGCACGGTCGATGGGCCGCAAACGTTAAAGAAGATCGCGGAGCGCCGTCGTACGGTCGCTGCGCGCGGGACGCTCAAACTTGTGCCTAACGACGCGCGCGGACCGGATACTACGGTCAAGCGGCGGCCATCGCACGGTGCGGTGCCGCGATAGGTCGGCCTGCCGCGTCCTCGGCGTCCTCTGCGGTTCACAAGCAGTCAACGGCCTCGGCGAAGACAACGCGGGCCACCGGCCCCAGCGTTCAGCAACAACCAAAGAACGATGACCGGAGGACCGGCAACTGCACGACACCCTGTACACGTCATTTCACGAGGAGTGGTTCCTCGGCTATCGACAGAGTTCGCATCCGTTTCTCCGGTCATCCGGTCATCGTTGTTCTGTTGGTTGTTGTTTGTGTAATGGCTTGATGCCTCGTTAGGTGGACTGCTATTTTCTACCGCAGAGGACGCAGCGGACGCAGAGGGCCAACAACAGCCGTGGACACACATATGCCTCCGCGTTCTCGGTGGTTCAGAAGCAGTCAACGACCTTGGCACAAAGACGATGCTGCCACGCGCGCCGTAGCCTTCAGCAACAACCTAAGAACGATGACCGGATAGCCGGATGACCGGACACGGCAACAACACGCAATACACTGCATTTGCTGGGCGGTGGTTCCTGGGTTCATCGAAAGAAGTCGCATCCGTTTATCCGGTCATCCGGTCATCGTTGTTCTGTTGGTTGTTGTTTGTGTAATGGCTTGATGCCTCGTTAGGTGGACTCGTATTGTTTATCGCAGCGGACGCAGAGGGCCAACAACAGCCGTGGACACACATATGACTCCGCGTTCTCGGTGGTTCAGAAGCAGTCAACGACCTTGGCACAAAGACAATGCTGCCACGCGCGCCGTAGCCTTCAGCAACAACCTAAGAACGATGACCGGATAGCCGGATGACCGGACACGGCAACAACACGCAATACACTGCATTTGCTGGGCGGTGGTTCCTGGGTTCATCGACAGACTTCGCATCCGATTATCCGGTCATCCGGTCATCGTTGTTCTGTTGGTTGATGTTTGTGTAATAGCTTGATGCCTCGTTAGGTGGACTGCTATTGGTTACCGCAGAGGACGCAGCGGACGCAGAGAGCCAACAACAGCCCTGGACACACATATGCCTCCGCGTTCTCGGTGGTTCACGAGCGGTCAACGACCTTGGCACAAAGACAATGCTGCCACGTGCGCCGTAGCCTTCAGCAACAAACAAAGAACGATGACCGGATAACCGGATGACCGGAAACGGCAACAACAACACCCACTATACTTCATTCACGCGGAATGGGGCCTCGGCCATCGACAGAATTGTATCCGTTTATCCGGTCATCCGGTCATCCGGTCATCGTTGTTCTGTTGGTTGTTGTTTGTGTAATGGCTTGTTGCCTCGTTAGGTGGACTGCTACTTTGCATCGCAGCGGATGCAGAGGACAACGACAGCCGTGCGCACTCATTTGACCCAGGTGCAGCGATGTGCCTCCGCGTCCTCGGCGTCCTCTGCGGTTCACCAGCAGTCAACGACCTCGGCACAAAGACGATGCTGCCACGCGGGCCGCAGCGTTCAGCAACAAACTAAGAACGATGACCGGATAACCGGATGGCCGGAAACGGCAACCAACACCCACTACACTTCATTCACGCCTAGTGGTTCCTCGACTATCGACAGAATTCGCATCCGTGTATTCGGTCATCCGGTCATCGTTTTTCTGTTGGTTATTGTTTGTGTAAGGGCTGGCTCAAAAGCAGTCAACGATCCACATCAAGCCGCGATGAGCCTATTGTTAGCTCTCTCTCGCAACTTCGGCTCCGAACTCAGACAGACCACGGGATCACATAACCACGATGTCTGCCCTTCAAGATCTTTATCCAGACGACTTCGCCCACTGCTACGGCTGCGGGCGTCTCAACTCGCACGGCCTGCACGTGCGCAGCGAATGGCGAGATGGTGAAGCAGTCGCTCGCTTTACGCCCGCGAGCTATCACATCGCGATGCCTGGCTTTGTCTACGGCGGCTTGATTGCCTCGCTCATAGACTGTCACGCCATGGCCACGGCAGCCGGTGCGTCAATGGTCGCCACAGGGCTGCGTCCCGGCGAAGACATCACACCGCGGTTCGTCACGGCATCCCTGCAGGTCGACTATGTACGACCGACGCCGACGGGTGAAGAACTCACCTTACGCTCGCGCGCAGCCGACGTCAGCGACCGCAAAGTCACGGTGCACGTCGAACTGTTCGCCGCCGGCGTGCAGTGTGCGCGCGGGAAAGTCCTCGCGGTGCGCCGACCCTCCACGATGGATGCGCCACCACGTTGAGCTCAACGCACCAGGACGCGTGTGCCTAACGGGATGTTATGGAAGAGCCACTGGAGATCGTCGTCGCCGATGCGAATGCAGCCGTGCGTGCTCGCCGCACCGATGCTCGATTGATTCGTGGTGCCATGAATGAGATAGCCACTGCCCAGGTCAAGCGCATAACGGCCCAGGTTTCCTTCAACGCGTCGGTTCATGGTACCGAGCGGCGGGATGAAGAGACGCCCCTCAAACACGATGTGTTCGTCAACCGGCAGCCCGGCGAACTCGCTCCCTGGATACACAATGCCGACGACCTTGTTACGGATCTCGAGGCGCGCCCCGCTGCGCAACGTGAGGCCGGACAGCGGCAGCCTGACGAGTTTGAGATCGTAGTTCCAGGCCGTTTCGGCGTAGTGCCAGTCGGGTGGCACCCAGACCGGATTCTCGACTTTCCGTCGCACACGCCATTCGCCGCGCCGCATGCTGAAGCGCCACGTGTTTGTCCCGTAGGCGAACGACTGCCCCGTAGCGACGCCAATCGGCGCGACCAGGAGGGTGTCGCTCCCTTGCAGAACCACAAGCTCGCGCGAGACCGTTTCGATGACGATCTCGAGCCCGCTGCGTTCCGTCGCCACGGCAGGAGCGGAGGCGGCCGCATGGCCGGACTGCGCACCGACAGCTGAAGCGGTCATCATGTGTACCGCAGCCACGACTGCGCCTAACCAGGACCGCCCAAATATGTGCGCGGCTCCGCCATGCCCACGCGTGCTGCTCGTGAGCATGGCGGATCTGTTCATGACAGCGCAGATACTACCGTAGCGTGATGCCCGCCACGATCGGGATCCAGCGCATGTTCTTGCTGCCACCCAGTCCTGCATTGCTCTCTTCCGCAAAGACGTTCGTGAACGTGCTCTGCACGAACAACGACGTTGCGCCGAGGACGTGGAACTCAAGCCCCGCCCCACCCGTTAGGCCAAACTTCGTCACGTTCTTCGTTTCTCCACCAAGCCGATCAGCGAGCGCGGATCCCTCACCGATGCGGCGGAAGAAATACGCGCCACCGCCGCCCATGAGGTAGAACAGATTGTTCTTCGCGTTGTTGAGCGGCACGTTCAGCGTGAGCATCGCCTGCGCGGTGTACAGCACGGGATCGATGTTCCTGAACTGAGTCTTCATGGCACCTTCGAACGTCTGCAGTCCAAGTTCGGTGCGGAATCCGAGTGGATATCCGGCTTTGCTCCATCCGATCGGCAGGCTGACGTTGAAGCCTTCCTGATATCCGATGTCATAAAGCGTTCCGTTGGTGAAGTTCGCGCCGGTGCCTAAGCCGATATAGAAGCCGCTGTTTCCAAAGAGGTTACCAAAGTGCGGCATCTTGTCGAAGCGCTGCGCGAGCTGATCAACGGAGGCGTTGGCCGCTGCGGCAAGAGCATTCGCCTTTGTGATTTCGAGACGCAGCGTTGCGATTTCCTCGTTCACGATACGCAGCGAATCCTTCAGGTCCGCAATCGTTTTTTCGAACGCCGCAGTGCGTGCGGCGTTCGCCGCGTCGTGAGCATCGAGACGCATGCGCAGCGTCGCTGCTTCGGCTTCCAGCTCATTCAGACGTTTGACTTCGGGCGCGAGTGCAACCTCTCCCTTCGACACCTTCACCTGCTGGTCTTTCTTCACCGGGATGCGCTGTTCCGATGTCGCCTGTGCGCCCGCCACGGGGAGTGCGAGCGTAAGGGCGACAATCAGACTCGTCGCGCGACGCGTAAAAGTTGCGATGGTCATATCGACTCCTTGCCGATTGTATGCTATTGCGGCCGCACATGCGTGGGGCGCTTGTTACTCGCCTTCACGATTGCATCACGGGCTCGGCGCAAGCAGAAGGAGCCCCCTTTTTTTCGGCCGGGGATTCCCGCACAGTCCGTGCGGGTGATTCGCGCACATAGCGGCGTGGAGGCGTTAGGGCCCTACTACGGACGACCTTTCCCGGCGGCTGGTGCTCGTCGATGCGCGTTAGGCTGTTGTTGGCGGTACATCTGCAGGACTTCTCGCTCCGTTGTCGCATCGGCGACTGACTTGTCGCTGCGAATGCCGCCTACGAGGCGCGGGAATCGCAGGCCATAGCCTGGTTCGTGTCCGGTTTTCCCGCACGTATGAAAAGGGGAGCGCGTGATCTCATCGGCCAGCACCTCGACCACGTATCGCGGCTCGGCCCAGACATCGGCCTCGATGAGCGAGTCGACGCGAGAAGGCTTGGCACGCAATGCGTCCTTGTCGAGGAGCGCACGCAGCTTCTTCCAGTCGATGTCCGTTAGGCCGGACCCGATCTTCGCAACTGTGCGGAAACGATCTTTACGAGGATCGTAGCATGCGGCTAGCAGTGAGCCGATGCCTAACGAGGACCGCTTCCCCCTCCCACGCAGATAGCCGACCAGGACCACATCTACCGTGTCGCGCAACTGCGACTGATACGCGCGTTTGAGCTTCACCCAATCGTAACCGCGCGCCCCAGGGGTGTAGGGGGCATCCGGGCGTTTGGCGACGACACCCTCCAAGCCACGCGCGACCATCGTATCGAAGTACTCCTGCAGTTCACTTTCCGTCGCCGCTTCCGCGCACTCGGTTGCTGTAAGAGCGGCGTCGCTTCTTCCTTGCACGACGCGACGCAGGCGCTGCGACCGAGCATGCAGTGGTTCCGACAGGAAGTTCCGTTTGCCATCCAGCAGCAGGTCGAAAGCGAAAACGCGCAATGGATATCGTGCCGCGAGCTCATCGATGCGCGTTTTTCGTTTGCGCGTCATTGTGACTTGAAACGGGAGGTACTCGCCTGTCTCCGGGTTGTAGGCGATCGCCTCGCCTTCGAGAATGGCGCGCTTGCACTTCAGCTCGCGCTGGACCGCGTGCGCGATGTCGGGAAACATGTGCGTGACGTCTTCCAGTCTGCGACTGAAGATCCACACACGCTTCCCGTCACGATGGAGTTGCAGGCGAAAACCGTCGTACTTCGGCTCCACGTGCACCGGCCCCAATCGCGCGATGATCGCTTTCGCGGACGGAAGACGTTGCGCCAGCGCCGGGCGCACAGGAATGCCGATCTGCGGGCCAATGCGAGTCAATGCGCGCGCACCTTTTGCGAATGCGAGCGTCACGACGGCGCCCAGGTCTGAGCGGACGTTGTACGCGTGTTCGATGATGCTCTTCTTGCGGCGGTCGCCTAACGCCGCTAGCGCGGCTGCTTCGAGAATGGTCTGATCGCCGAGTCCGAGCCGCAAACGGCCCTGTGCAATACGTACAACGGCCTTCGCTTCAATGGGGCCAACCGATTGAAGCAAGGCAGCCATCCGCGCGATCCGCCGAGCTACCGACCCAGTCCCCGAGGTCTGCGCGATGCTCACCAGGGCATCGTAGGCCTGCCTAACGCGGATGTTCGCGCGGCCCCGCGCCGGTGCCAGCGCCTCGGCGACGCGCCCCAGGTCACCCAGCGTACGCAGGTGTCGCGCGACCAACGCCTGGGTGGTGCCGTAGGCGGCGGCGAGCACCTGCACGAGCAATTTCTCACCGAGGCCGACCTCGAGCCCTTCGAAGGCCGGCCGCAGCTGTGCCTGTAGCATATACACGATCGGCGCGCGCTCGTCGGCAGCTGCACGCGCGAGGAGCCGCGACACCTGGTCCACCATGACGAGCCGCGATCGGGTTGCTTCCAGCTCCACGAGTTGCTGAGCAAACTCTCGCAGCTTCATCGCCGTTCTACGTCGTTAGGCGCTGTGCGCCCATCCGTCATCTCACGAATGGCGACACGCTCACCGGGTTCGTGAAGCCGCATGCCGTACGGCGCGAGCCTCCCGGCAGCGAGTCGGGCGTCGACACGCTGAAGAGACTGCTGCGACTCATCCGGCCGGAAGCGTCTGCGTAGATCTCGAGACATGGAGTCAGGTCCCACGCGAGTGGCAGTTCCTGTGTCGTCCACCAGCTGTTCGTGCCGATTGCGTGGAGCTGTAAGGCTAACGAACCACCAGCGCGATATGCGGCGTTCGGAATTGGCAATTTCGTGGTGACGAAGGAGTGCGCGGTACCAATACGCACGCGCGCACTCGAAGCGCTGGGCAACCCGTAGATGTTTACGTCGAAGAATGAGCTGTTATATACCTCGAGCGCGAGCAACGGGACGACTCTGTCCCCCGTGGCTCTGCGGGTGCCACACGCGATTGTGAGCGCAGCGAGGAGCGCGAGTGAAGTAAGTCGGAGTATCGGCTGCATATCCACCTCGCATCTAAGCTCTGCGTCGGCACGCAACGCTTGCATACGATGGCCGGAGCAAGTGCATGGTTCTGTAGGGGCTCAGCCGCCTTGTGTCCGGCGAGCATACTACAGACGCGTGAGGAAACGCCTGATCACGCTGTCGGCCACCTAACGCGAGTCGCCGGCCTCCAACGTCCAGAGGAGTTCCGGAGTGCCGCGCGCTGTGAGCACGGCACGCCCGCCGAACCGCCTGGAAACGCGCGTTAGGGTCTCGCCCACCCAGTCTG
>JBFMFA010000150.1:0-7093 GCA_040753195.1 Gemmatimonadota bacterium
CAACGTGCTTGGTCGGTCTCTTGCCGGCCGATTCTACGCACCCGAGACGCGGACCTGCGCCGTGTTCGTTTATCAATCCAAACCGTCGCTTGCTGACTCCATGTAAGTGAGCTGCGAGCGGGCGATCAGCAATTCGACCGACGGCGTCGCGGAGTATGGCGTGCCCTGGGGCGTCGATCCGTTCGCAGCACACGAGTGGTGATTGGCGGCGATGCCCGACGAGCTGCCGAGATCCTTTCGCATCGCGGCGCTAAGCCACGAGAACCGCGGAACCGCAACGGACATCCTCTTCAGATTTCAGTCCGAGGGCGAGGAGAATATTAATCTCTGATTGGTCTCGGCCTGCGTCGCATGCCTGCAGTGCCCTATCAAGTCCGCTGGGGTGCCATCGCGTATGACTTGCAGTGGTTGTTGGCCGTACTGAATTGGGCAACCGTAACATCAAACGGGCGGCGGCGTGCTGCTCGAACGCAATCCGCTGAAAGGCCTCTCCGTACCCAGGGAGGAAGGGCCAAAGCGCCCAGCGTTAGGCAACGATGAGTACACGATGCAGGCGGACGTGGCTGAGCGGGTATCGCCACAATTCGAGCTGCCACTGGTGCTCGCGCATGAGAAGGGCATCGCATCGGCGCAATTTGCAGGTTGCGGTGGAGTGATATCGAGATCGGGAACCTGCGGTTTCATTTGATGCGAGACTGGTGGAGCGCGCCGCGCAACTCGCCGGTCTGCCTAAGGGACTGCGATTAGGTTGGCACTCGTTGCGACGCAAGTGCGCAACTGGACTAAAGGGAACGCCGTTGAAAGACCTTTGCGCGCTAGGAGGGTGGAAGGACGCGCAGACCGTCCTCGGTAGCTACACCACGCTGATGAAGACACGATGCGGGCGGCGCTGGCCCAACGTATGGCCGCGCCGGCTTCGGCGTAAATGCCGAATACACACCGTGAAAACACACCACACACCAGTCACGTTAGGCGCGACGCGCTTGCGGGGCTAGCTAACCCCAAGCGGGGTCCGCACTTCCAAAAGTGGGCCCGGGTAGAGTTGAACTACCGACCTCACGCTTATCAGGCGTGCGCTCTAACCACCTGAGCTACGGGCCCGTGCCGAGCCCGCGAAACTAAGCGGCTCAGGAACGACGAGTCAACGGAACAGAATATGCCCTCGGACGGGCTCGCGTGGCGTCGCACCAACGCTTCTCACGGTCGATTTTCGTGAGGAGGGACAACGCGGCGGTACCGGCCGCTGTATATACATGATTGCGAAGGGTGTTCCCCGCCTTTCGTTTCTACACAAAGTCGAGCATCCATATCACAAGCGTGATCGCGGAAGGCACTGGGCAAGACGGTAGCATGACCTGGCTGATCATCCTGGGTGGTCTTGGGCTTGTCACACTGGTGGTGACGTGGTGGCGGCTGCGCAAACGTCGGCACCGCCGGAAGCTGCACGGCCCTATCGCCCTTCTGGGCCCGCTCATCGCACCGGAGTCGCGCCCGCTCCCGCGCCCAAATCTCACGCGCGGGTACAATCTCGACAGATCGCGAGCCGCCACGCCGCCGCACGATCCGTTTCAGCCACTCGTGGTGAATCAGCCGAGTTTCGCCCCGCAGGCGAGTTACGCACCGCCGCCACCCGCGCCCGAGGTGGTCGCGTCCTCGGCGGCGCCCCGCGGCAACGGAAACGGAAATGGCGATGGTCCGAGCGACGGAACCCAGCGCTACACGAAACCGATCGACGGCACGCTGCAGTTTCTGCCAGGTCGCTTTGAAGTCGTGGCTGGCAGAGGCCTTGGCGCCGAGATCCGCTTCGTTCGAACGGGCGGCCCGGACGGCTCATCTGTGACGTTTGGACGCGCGGAAGGCCCCGAGTACCGGCACGTTCAGCTGGACGCGCCGACCGTGAGTCGCCGACACGCCAGCATGCGGTGGGACGGAGCACGCTGGAGTCTGACCAATCTGTCCGCGACCAATCCGGTAGCCATCAATGGCGTCGCTCTTCCTGGGGAAGGAACTGCGATCGATTTGGCAGACGGCGACCGAGTGGAAATGGGCGAAATAACCTTTCGGTTTCACGCGCAGTAGGTAGATATAGCGCGACGGCGCGTCCGCGTCCGGCAGTCACGACAACCCCTTGTCTTCATTCGATGTAGCGGCCCGCGGGGCTGGTGCTGAATGCAGACATTTTCGGGTTTTGGAGCAAGGTGTTGTCGTGCGTTATGCTCTCCTGATCGATTGGATCGCGTTCTGCCATTCGTGGTTAGCTGTCTGAGCGGCATTGGGAGCGTTGCGCATGGGTGTTAGCCTGTCGAGTACATTACTGATCCTCTCGCTGGTCGCTGCTTTCGTCGGAGCGATTGCCGCGGGTTACTGGATCAGGCGTCGGCGGCGTGACGCGCATCTGCGCACACAGCATGTGCCTTACGTCGTTATGCCGATCCTCGGGTCGCTCGATGTTCCACGGCCCGTTAGGCGTATTGCTCGGCTGGCTACAACTCCCCCCTCGCAGCAGTCTCTATTGTTGGACTCTCCGCCCGCCCCACCCGCTCCCGTATTGCCTGCGCTGTCCGCGTATAGCGGCGAGCGCGCGCTCGAGGGCCCGCCGCCGCCACCACCACCGGTCAGGCGCGGTCCACGACTGTCGCCTGGTGCGGGACGCGCCATTCGCCGAGTCGCCGGGGGGCAGGTGGGCGTGCCTAACGAAATTTCCATCGTCGATCCGGCGGCTGAGTTCGCGACGCTGGTCGACGGGCACTCGCTGCGATTTTATAGACCTGCGGAAGGAACGCTGCAGTTCTTTCCCGGCCGACTCGAAGTAATCGAGGGTCGCGACGCGGGCCACGAAATCAGATTCGTGAAGACAGCCGGTCCCGACGGCGAGACCATTACGTTCGGCAGGCTCGAAGGCCCGCCCTACCGGCATATTCAGCTGCGCGAGCCGACAGTCTCCAGGCAGCACGCGAGAATGACGCTGCGTGAGGGACGTTGGTACTTGGAGAATCTCTCGGGGACGAATCCCGTTGTTGTGAACGGCAGTGCGCTCACCGGCCAGGGGACAACCGTCCCATTGATGGACGGTGATCGCGTGGAGATGGGCGAAGTCACCTTCCGGTTCATCGCGTGAGCGATACCGCACTCCCGCTTCCTCCGCAGAACGACGCTTCCAGCGCCGCGTCCAGCGACGTGCGTTGGCCGCGCGAGCTAGACGGGGAATACGAGTGCCTCGGGGAGCTGGGACGCGGGGGTATGGCGATCGTCTACCACGCACGCGATCGCGAGCTGGGCCGCGAGGTCGCCGTCAAAGTGGTGCGTACGCGTTATGCGCACGACTCGGAGGCTGTGGCGCGTCTGGCGCGCGAAGCGCGTACGATCGCGCATCTCGAGCACCCGCACATCGTCGCGTTGTACGCCGTCAAACGTCTTCCCGACGACAGCCTTGCGCTCGTTATGCAGCTGGTCCCCGGGAAGACACTCAAGCAGTCGTTGCGCGACGAGGGCGCGTTTACGCCGGAGCGCGTGGAGCGCGTACTGCGCGACATCGCGCGCGGGCTGTCGTATGCCCATGCCCGCGGCATCGTACACCGCGACGTCAAGCCGGAGAACATCTTCCTCGATGCGCAGACGGGGCGCGCGCTGCTCTCGGATTTCGGCGTCGCGATCTCACGCGAGGCCGACACGAGCCTAACGGCGACAGGGACCGCGATCGGAACGCCCACGTATATGTCGCCCGAGCAGATCGACGGTGCGCGCGTAGACGGCCGCAGCGATCTGTACAGTCTGGGTCTGGTCGCGTGGGAGATGCTCACGGGCCGCCGGCCGTGGGATGGCGAAAGTCTGTACAGCGTCATCTACAAGCAGAAACACGAAGAGCTGCCGCCGATCGACGAGATGCGGCCGGATGTATCGGAGCGCCTGCGCTATCTGATCGACGGGCTGCTGCGCAAACAACCCGCGTCGCGCTGGACAAACGCGGAGCGGTTCCTGGCTCGCCTGAACGACGCGAGCGACCCACCGGGCTTGAAGCAGTGGCGCCAGTTCAAGAAGAAGCAGGCGAAGCAACGCCGTGAAACGGTCCGGGCGCTGCCTAACGAGAGCGAGTTGCCGGAGGCGCCGACCCAACACTTCCGTCGCTCGGCCGAACAACGCGCCATCGTCGACGCCAAACTCGATGCCCGGAGCACGCCGCAGACGATACGCGTGGAGAGCTCGACTACCGCTCAGGATGAATGGAGCGTGGAAGATGACGAGTCGACGCGCCGCAGACCGGCCTACGGCCGCTGGATCGTCCTGGGGAGCGTGCTTGCCGGCGCCGCGGTCGCTGCCTTCCTGCTCGTGCAGAGCCCGGCTCCGCAGAATGTCATCGCCGCCGATACGCGCAGCACGACATTTACCGACGCAGGCACCATCGAAGTGCCCGCCGTGCGGAACGACAGCGCGGTCACCGACAGTATGTCCATCGGGGCGCCAGCCGATACGCTGCTCGCCACTGCACCAGAGACGCGCGCTGCCCGCGGCGACAGCGCGGTGGACAGCGTCGCAACGCCTCGCATCGCGCCGCGTGATCAGCAACAGACTCCCGTTAGGCAGCCTGCTCCCCTTCCGCAGCCTGTCGTCACACCACCGCCAGTTGTGGATACCACACCGGCCATCGTGACACCACCTGTCATGCGGCTGAATTTCCCTGAGGAGCGGGGGTTCGTCGCCGGCGGCGGAAAACACAGCTGCTCCCTCAGTGCCGCCGGCCGCGCGAGGTGTTGGGGAAACAACGAGAGCGGACAACTCGGCGACGGAAGTCTCGACTTCGCGGTGACGCCTGTAGCGGTCGCGGGCGATTTCGCCTTTGCTCAGATCTCCGGCGGCGAGGCGTTCACGTGCGGCGTTACGCACGCCGGCGAAGCACGCTGCTGGGGGAACAATGACGCGGGCCAACTCGGTGACGGAACGACGTCGGTGCGCACGGCGCCGGTGCTGGTATCCGGCGGCCACAACTTCAGTCTGGTGCGCTCAGGGCGCACGCACGCGTGCGGCCTAACGACTCGTGGTGAGGTCTACTGTTGGGGGAGCAACGCGTCCGGTCAGTTGGGCGATGGTGCCCGGACCAACAGAACGGCCCCGGTGAAGGCGGTGCTGCCGAGCCCGGCAGCTCAGATTGCGGCTGGCGGGGCTCATACGTGCGCGCTGTTGATCGACGGGACTGCGCTTTGCTGGGGCTCCAACGCCAGTGGGCAACTCGGTGACTCCACCAAGACGTCGCGCGGCGTGCCGGATCGAGTGGCGTCGTCGCAGCGCTTCGTGAGCATCACGGCGGGACGGAATCACACATGTGCAGTTACGACGGGGAATGATGCGTATTGCTGGGGAAGCAATTCGGCGGGACAGGCGGGGGTCGGAACGCCAAGTGATGCGGTGCTCGCGCCACAGCGGGTGGAAACAACTGCCCAGTTGCGCAGCGTCGCCGCGGGCCTCGCGCACACATGTGCTCTCACAACGGGCAACACCGCGTATTGTTGGGGAGCGAACAACTACGGGCAACTCGGCGACGGAACAAAGAATCGTCACGCGAGGCCTGTCGCTGTTCAGGGCGCTGGCGCACTTTCGGCGTTGTTTCCAGGCGCCTCTCACACCTGTGGCAGGAGCAGGTCTGGTGAAGTGTTCTGCTGGGGATACAACATCGATGGTCAGCTCGGTAGCGGTGGCCGCGAGTCGAGCGACGTTCCGGTTAAAGTTCAGGATCCTTCTCGTTAGGTATGTTTCCTAGAAGTCGCTGGTCCGTAGTGCGCCTTCTCGCGGGCGCTGGCTGCGTTCTCGCAGTTGCTTCTTGCGACACTCCGCTCGAGCCTACTGTCGACGGCGTCGATCGCATCGTCGTTACGCCGACCACGAGCAGCCTCGAAGCCGGAGCGACCGTGACGCTCACCGCACTCGTGCTCGACGCGGAAGGAAACGCGATGCGCGAGCGGAAAGTCGTGTGGGCGAGCGAAAACACGGCAGTGGCGTCGGTCTCGCAATCGGGAGTGGTGACCGGCGTGGCCGCCGGCATCGTGCAGGTCGCCGCGTCCAGCGGCGGTAAGTCGGCTAGCGCGACGATCACCGTGACTCCGCGACCCGTCAGTCTCGTTAGGGTGACTCCCGGCAGCGCTACGATCTCAGTCGCCGGTTCGCTGACTTTGCAGGCGGAGGCGCTCGACGCGTCCGGGGCACCCGTCATCGGTCGGCCGGTGACATGGACGTCTTCGAACGAGGCTGTTGCCATCGTCAGCGTCAACGGCGTCGTGGCAGGTATTTCTGCCGGTTCCGTAACGATAGTTGCCACGATCGACGGCCGGTCCGGCAGCGCGGTCATCACCGTTGCACCGCAACCCGTTGCGTCGGTGGTAATAACGCCGAGCACAGATAGCGCGGTCGTGGGTGCCCGAGTGACGTTCCGCGCCACGGCGTTGGACGCGCAGAGTCTCCCGCTCACTGGTCGCAGCATCGTGTGGACGACGAGTGATCCTGCGATTGCCACGGTGTCGTCGACTGGTGAGGCGATCGGGCTCGCCGTCGGATCGGCGCGGATTCGCGCCACCGTCGAGGACAAGTTTGCTGAGGCGATATTGGTGGTTCGTCCGGTACCGGTTTCGCGTGTGATCACGACGCCGAATCAGATCGTGCTGCAGCCGGGACAGACTTCACAGCTCACGGTCACGTTGACAGACGCTTCGGGCAACATCTTGTCCGGTCGCAGCATTACGTACTCGTCGAGCGCGCCGGCCATCGCCACGGTCTCTGCGACCGGCGTGATAACCGCGGTGTCGGAAGGTTCGGCGACGATCGAAGCGGCCAGCGAAGGAAAGACTGCCACCACGATCGTCACGGTGAGTCCCGTTCCCGTCGCGTCGATTCGGATCAACCCGACCGCACTTTCGTTAGGCATCTCACAGACCGGGCGCCTCACGGCGCAGGCGCTGGATGCCGCCGGCAATCCGCTCTCGAACCGCAAGTTCACATGGATCAGTGGGGCGCCGGCTGTTGCGACGGTCACTCAGTCAGGCGACGTGACTGCCGTCGCCGGCGGTACGGCGGTGATCTTCGCGGCCACCGAAGGAATCAGCGCCTC
>JBFMFA010000151.1:0-7056 GCA_040753195.1 Gemmatimonadota bacterium
GTCGCGCGCACGTGCGCGTGGGTATCGACAAAGCCCGGCGTGATTGTTTTTCCCCCGACATCGATGATGCGTGCATCGTTAGGTACCTGCACGGCGCCGCGAGCGCCTACGCCCACGATACGGTTGTCGCGCACCACCACGTCGGCGTTCTCGATGACTTCACTGCCGCGCATCGTGATCACGCGCGCGCCGCGCAGAACGACGGTGCCTTTGGGTGTATCGCGCGTGGCGGTTATGCGGATGCGCACTTCCTGCGGTTCATACTGAGGTCCCCGACGCGCGGGGGCACCGGCTGGACGCGCGGTGGTGTCGCGCGGGAGCGCGCGAATGGAGTCATCAAAGGCGCGTGCGCGATTCACGTCATACACGACGTGCGCATTCCCGATGGACCAGTGCACGCGATTGCCGTCGGCGCTCCACGTGGGGAACTGGCCGCCGATATCGGTCAGGCGCCTAACGGGGAAGTTGGCGTTTTCCGGATTGCCAACCTGAATCGTCGGTTCGGTGCCGCCGACGACCGGCACCGTCACGATGTACAAATCGTTGGAGACCTGCGCGAGCACGCGGTCGCCCGCGGGATGCATTTCGACAAACAGCGCCGGCGGGCCACCCGGCGGACCGCCGCCGCCACCACCGCCGCCTGGTGGCGGCGGTGCCGTCACGCGCACGTGCGTCTTCTGGGCGGTGTCGTCCCAGCGCATGGAGACGAGTCCGCGCTGACCGCTGTACGCGTAGATGCGCGTCGAGTCGGCCGAGAAATGCGGATTGCCGAGTCCACCCGCGGGCGCAATCAAGGTGGCGTCGCCGCCGTTGGCCGGGATCCACACGAGGTCTTCCGCGCCGCCCTGCACGCCGCCAGCGATCGACTCGTTGTACGCGCGCGCGGGGCCGCGCAGCGCGACGATGCGCTGAGCGTTAGGCGACCACACCGGCTGCTGGAAGAGCGCCGAGCTCGTCGTTAGGCGCTGCGGCCGCGAGCGGCCATCCATGCGGAGCTTGTACAGCGCGCCGCCGTCCGAAGTGGACCATGTAGTGTACACGAGCCACTGACCATCCGGGCTCCACTCCGGCTGGTATTCACCGAGGTTCGCATCGGTGACGCGCCGCGGCGTCCCGGACGGCCAGTCGACGGTGTACAGCCGGTCGAGCGCCACGAACGCGATGCGCTTCCCGTCAGGCGACGGCACGGCGTCGCGGATCTGCTTGATGACGAACGTATTCGAATCCGGGATTGAGTAGTCGAACTGCACTTTCGGTCCCATCGCCTGCACAACGTTCGCCGTGAACGGAATCTCCAAGGGACTGCCGCCTTCCATCGGAACACGCCAGAGCTTCCCGTTCCATGTTGCCACGAGCGATCTCGAGTCGGGCGTAAAAGCCATCCCCGGATACACGTCCAGCGATGCGCGCGATTCCTGGTCGTCGCGCTGGACGTTCATCACCAGCCACCGCTCGTCGCCGCTCGTTAGGTCCCGCACACGCAGACCCGTCTGGTCGATGTGTCGCGAGCCGTATACGAGCCAACGCCCGTCGGGCGAAAGCGTCGGGCGGAACGCCGAACCCCAGCGCTGCGCGCGGTTCGCCGACTGACCAGTGTTGCGGTCGTATACGGCGAGCTGGTAGTCGCCTAACGGAGTGTTGTAGAGCCACTGGCCGAAGCGGCGCGCGTACCAGATGAAACGGTCGTCCTTGCCGAATGCGGGCCCCGCGGTGCGCAAGTTCTGCGGCTCGCGGATGAGCTGCTGTCCTGCCCCTCCATCCTTATGGAACAAGTGCAGCTTCATGTTGCGCGTGACTACGATGTAATTGCCGTCGGGCGTCCATTCCGGCGATTCGTACTGGAACGTCTTCCCGCGCGACACCTGCACCGTGTCCTTTTTGTCGACAGCGATGTGCCAGACGTTCCAGCCGCCGTCGCGATCGGAAACGAAAACGACGCGCTTGCCGTCCGGTGAAAAACGCGGCTGGCCGTCGAAGGCCATGCCGCGCGTGAGCGGCGTCGCCGTGCCGCCGCCGATCGGCATCGTGTACAGATCGCCTAACAAGTCGAAAACGAGCGTCTGACCGTCAGGGCTCACGTCCACCGACATCCAGTGCCCGGATGACGTGCTGAAGGTGAGCTGGCGATCCGGTGCCAGTGGCAACCCCTCCTGCATGGGGTCCTTCCGTTGCGCGGAGCCTGGAGCGGCGGGTTGAGCGCCAAGCGGGATTGTGATGGCGCAAAGCAGCGCGGCGGACGTGAGCAAACGATGAAAACGAGGGGACATGGCGGCCTCTCAGGGAGCGAACGGATTTGCTGGCGTCGCCAACGATTGGCGCCGCGCGAAGAGGGCGCAATAGGCGCGCGTTTCGCCGGGCCCATCCGAGTCGTCCTCAGCGGAATTACCGACGACTCACGTCATCCACGTGCCGGCCAGCCAACCCCCCGGTCCTATTGGACCGCGTCAACCTTCGCCTGAGCCCTTTGCGGATGGGTGCGCCACGTTTATATCGCGTGCGCGCCGAATTGTAGGGCAGATCGGCGCAGCGGCGTTGGCCAGCGCAGTTGACGTCGAAGGATCGAGTTCACTCTCGCGCAGGACGCCACGCCAATGACTCTGCAGAACCTCCGCCGCATTATCGTATTCGCTACCGCGCTGATCCTCGGTATGTTTTTGGGAACCGTCGAGGGCGGCGCTCAAGCCCCCCGCCTAACGCCGGCGCAGAGCAAAGAGCGAGTCCCATGACGCCCGCGCGGTTTTAGCGCGCAGCTGCGTGTCGACCAGCCCAAGGCTCACGAAGAGCGGCAGAATCGATCCCGGCGGCTGCGGACCAAAAGCAGCCGGATCCAGATCGGTGTAAAAGAGCGGCAGCCAGGCGATCGATTGCGCACGCTCCAACAACAACGCATGCCGCGCGATGTAGCGCGCCTGTTTTTGCGGGTCGGACTGCACGCTCCCAACTGACGCCGACGTCCACCCGCCTTCGACCAACATGTTGGGCATGCTGCGGCCGTTGAGGAGCCGCGCGTAATACTCTTCCGGAAGCTCGGCGGGATCGCGATAGACGAAATACGGGTACGACGACAAGCCTAACGCGCGAATGAACGGGAAGTCGCGAAAGTCGTCTTCGACGCCGATGTACTGATTGGTTCCCTGCAATCCGCCCCACGCCACGTCGACTTGAACCGAGACGTACGGAATCGAGCTGGATCCCGATCGTTGCAGATCGGCTGCCGCATCGTTCGTCATGCGCACCAGCGCATCGTACACGGGGCGCGGGGCCGCCAGCCGGATCAGATTGGTCTCGGCCGCAAGCCCGATGTATGCCGGCTGGATAATGCGCGCGACTGAAGCGACGTACTGCCGATACACGGCCTGCACCGCGGGCTCGGTAATGCTGCGGCGGAGCGCCACAAGCTCCGGCGCCTCGGCGGCGCGATTGAGCCCGTCGGTGACGTCGATCGTAACGAAGATCGGGAGGTTCTTTCCTCTGTAGATCTGCGCGATGCCGAGCAGCGTTCCGCGCACGGCGCTGTCGGCACTGATGCCGCTCAGCAGCGCCTGCCACGGCGGACTCTGATGAAAGAGCGCCGCATCGGCGCGCGTCGACCACTGATTGATGACGGTGAGTACCGTGTTCGGATCGAAGGCAGGCGCAAACGCTGAGAAACCCATGCGATAGCCGCGCGTGGGCGCGTTAGGGTCCTCCACGGCAGTCGATTCCTTATCTTTGCAGGCGACGGCCAACACGCTGACCAGAATTGCTGATCGGAGATTCATCATCTAACTGACGCACACAGGCGGTTGCGGTTTCGTCGTGTAACCATTTGGACGAGCGACCACACTTATTGAAATGAGCTCACGGCAGCTCCGTCTTATAACGACGTCAGCAAACTTACAAAGAACGATGACCGGATGGCCGGAAACAAACTCGCGCACTGCATCTCTCAGTGTGACCTAACGAAATGCCTAACGTTATTCTCATCCGTTCATCCATGTTTTTCCGGCCATCGCAGTATAGTTTGTTGCGTAGCGGGACAGCCACGAGAAGCTCGGAGGTTTCATGACGAAGCGTGACGTGTTGAACATGGGCGCTGGCCTCCTGGCGTTGCTTGCTCCTGCGCACTTGTGCAACGGCCAGGTGACAGAGCTTCGTCTGGCTGCACCGAACGCGACGCTGCCCACGGAATTCACGCGCGTCACGGCGGTCCGAGCGTTGAGCGACGGACGCCTGTTGGTCGCTGATGCCGGGGAAACGAAGTTGTACGTCGTGGATTTCGCGAAACAGACGGCCACGGCGGTGGGGCGCAGTGGACGGGGGCCTAACGAATACGCAGCGCTCACGGCACTCTTTCCGCTGAGCAACGACTCGACGCTGCTGCCGGACCCGCGCGCGGGACGCTGGTTGCTGTTGCACGGCGCCGAGGTTGTGGCCATGGTTCCGCCGGATAGCCCGCCCATTCGCAGCGGTGCACGTACGCTCTTCGGTGCATCCGCGGACGGTTTTGTCCTCGCGACCGCGAGCGCCAGGAATTTCGAGCAAGGTGGCAGCTTCACGACCGGCGCCGCTGACTCCACGTGGATCCTGCGTGTTTCGCGTTCTACAGGTGACGTCGACAGCGTAGCGAAAGCGCGTTCCCGCGCCGGGCGTGTGAACGTGACAACGTCCGGTGGGCGGCCGCAACGAGTGGAAATCGTGATGAATCCGATTTCCGTCGGCGAACAAGCGCTGCTCTTCCAGGATGGTTGGCTGGCGATCGTGCGTCTGGAGCCGTACCGCGTCGATTGGATCGCGCCCGGTGGTCGCATGATTCGGGGTGCGGAGCTGCCCGACCGGAAGGTGCGGATCGACGACAGAGCGAAAGCGTGGATTCTCGAGGAACTTGCGGAGCGGTCGGGGCGAGCGTCTCGGAGCGCCGCTGACGTAGCTGATTGGCCAGAGGTGATCCCGCCATTTGAATCCAGCGCTCTACTGGCGGCGCCCGATGGCACGGTGTGGATCCGCAAAGCCGCAACCGAGCCGAACGCTCGCGTCTTGTACGATGTTGTTGACCGGCAAGGTCGCCTCGTCAGGCGTGTGAGCATGGCTCAAAACGAGCGGCTCGTCGGCTTTGGCCAGGGAGCGCTATTCGTGGTTTCCACCGACGACGACGGGATTCACCGACTCCAGCGCCACGCGATGCCCCGCTGATAGCTGCACGCCGGGCTCCCGCGAATGAGGTAAGGCGCGCATCATTGAGGCCCCGCTCACTCTCGGGCCTTACCTCAGAGATGCTCATGCAGCGTACCCAGTTGATCCTCGCGACGGCAGCGCTTTGTGTCAGCCTGCGGCCGGTCGACGCCCAGACCCGCCTCCTGCGGCAGCCGACCGTCAGCAGCACCCAGGTCGCGTTCTCCTATGCCAACAACATCTGGATTGTCGGCCGTGATGGCGGCGACGCCAAACGCCTAACGAGCTTCCAGGGCATAACGTCGAACCCCAAGTTCTCGCCGGATGGTCGCTGGATCGCGTTCAGCGGACAATACGGCGGCAACGCCGATGTCTACGTGATCCCGGCGGAAGGCGGTGAACCGAGACGCCTAACGTGGCACCCCGGTGCCGACATCGTCCAGGGATGGTCCTCCGACGGAAAGCGCGTGATTTTCGCGTCCGGCCGCGATGCGCCGGTGAATGCGCCGAAGTTCTGGAGCGTATCCGCCGAAAGTGATTTCCCGACGCCGCTGTTGATGCCGCGTGCGTGGCAGGGGAAGCAATCGCCGGACGGAAAGAAGTTCGCCTATCGCATGGCGAATTCGTGGGACGACGAATGGCGCAATTACCGTGGTGGTCAGAATCGGCCGATCTGGATCTTCGACGTCGCGTCTCACGAAGTGGAGTCGCCGCCGTGGACCGATTCCAAGGACATCGATCCGGTGTGGATGGGCGAGAACGTCTACTTCCTCTCGGACCGTGACTGGGCGATGAACGTGTGGTCGTACGACACGCGCGGGAAGAAACTCGACCAGGTGACGACGTTCACGGACTTCGATGTGAAGTCCATGGATGCAGGTGGCGGCGCGATCGTCTTTGAGCAGGGTGGCTACATCCATTTGATGGATCCCGCGACGAAGCGCCATCGCCCGCTCAACATCACCGTCAAGGGTGACTTCCCGTGGCTCGTGCCGCAGTGGCGCGACGTTGGTGGTCGCATAACGAACATGGCGATCTCACCGACGGGAAAACGCGCCGTGGTTGAAGCGCGGGGCGACATCTTCACGATTCCCGCGGAGAAGGGTGAGTGGCGCAACCTAACGAGAACGTCCACGGCTGCGGAGCGCGCACCGGCGTGGTCGGCTGACGGCAAATGGGTTTCGTATTTTTCCGATGCGAGCGGCGAATACAAGCTGATCATCGAATCGCAGGACGGCATGGGGCAACCGCGTGAGATCGCGCTGCCTAACCCGAGCTTTTACTACACCCCCGTCTGGTCGCCGGACAATTCCAGGCTGCTGTACACCGACGCGCATCTGAACTTGTGGGTGCTCGACGTCGCGTCCGGCACGCCAAAGAAGGTCGATACCGATCTGTTCATGGTGCCGGAGCGCTCGATTAATGCCACCTGGAGTCCCGACTCTCGCTGGATCGCGTACTCGCGGCGTCTGAACTCGCTCTTGCGCGCGATCTTCGTGTACGATGTGCAGAGCGGGAAGTCGACACAGCTGACCGATGGTATGTCGGACGCCACGTGGCCTGCATGGGACGCGAACGGGAAGTACCTCTACTTCCTGGCATCCACGAACTTCGCGCTGAACACCGGCTGGCTGGACATGACGTCGTATGAGCGGCCGGTGACGCGAGCCGTCTATCTGGCTGTTCTCGACAAGGACGATCCGTCACCGCTCATGCCTGAGTCGGACGAAGAAGTTGAGGCGCGAGCCGCGGCGCGTGAGGCGCGTGACAGTACGGCACGGCCGCCGGGCGATTCTGCGCGCGGAGGAGCGCCTAACGCGCCGGCACGGGCGCGAACGCCAACGGTCAGCATCGACTTCGACGGAATCTCGCAGCGCATTCTGTCGCTCAACGTCACGCCGCGCG
>JBFMFA010000152.1:0-7023 GCA_040753195.1 Gemmatimonadota bacterium
ACGGGCCAGGTCACACGTTGCCTACACCACACGGCGCCTTTTTTCCCTCGCGCCAGAACGTGTCTCTCCGTGCGCCCGGCGACCTCACGGTGACGGAGCTTCGTCGCGTTAGGTACACGCCCGCACAGCAGGCCGCCGAGGACTATGCGATCTCCTTCCAAGTCTGTAACGAGGTCAAGGGCCACTTCGGGCACGTGTCGTCACTGTCGGCGAGATTCTCGCCTAACAGCATCAACTGGACGAACTGCCAGAGCTACAACACGGCGCAAGTCAGAGTCGAGTCGTGCACGGTCTCGAACCTGAACATCGCATTCCGTGCGGGCGAGGAGCTCGGTACAGGCGCCGCGTCCGGGTTGACGGCGATCGACTTCGGGATGACCGACACGCGCGTGAATCATTTCTACGTTTCACCTTCGCGTCATCCACCTGATCGACTGCGCGCGATCTGCATGTGGGAAACGTTCGATGCCGCCAATCAGGCAATCCTGTTCGCGAAGTTGCGAGACGTGGTGCGGCCCAGCGTGGTTCCGCGTGGCGAACCTCGGTGTGGAACGATGCAGGTCGACGTTGCCGGAACGGCGAAAGGCGTGTGGGCGGAGGCTGGCGTCGCGGGGCCAGTCGGCGGCGATGAGACGCGGTACCTAACGCTGGCCGACTACCCGTACCGGCCGCAGGACGAGCTGGCCCTCAGCATCGGACCTGCGAATCTTGGCGCCCGTGTCGGAATCGTGACTCGACGCACGACGGGTCGTATCAACCGCGCCTTCGAGCACGTGACGGCAGACGGACAGATCTACTGCTACGGGCCGGACATCGGGCCATTCGGGGCGACCAGCTGGTTCCTCACCCTCACGTCGGGCACAGCGCTGGGCATCGAGCGACGCGTGCATGCGGCGGGCGCCTCTCCGTGCAATAGCGACCCGTCCACCTGGTCGTTTGGCGCTGGTGCCGTGTCCATGGTGCGATAGGGGCACACCGGGTACGGCGTGGCGAGTATAAAGTCGTTAGGCAGAAGTAGCGCAGGCGCATCCGAATGAGCAGTACGACAGACGACTTCGGGGATCCGTCAGCGGCGATTGCCGAAACGGTGAAAGTGGTTCGAGCAGCACCTGAGCGCCGCGGCGAAGTAACGCGGCGCCGTGGACCGACGCACCGTTGGAATGCCCGACGCTTCGGCAGGAATACCGTACTCGCCAATCCATCGTTAGGCGGTGAAGCTGGCGTAAAAGCACCCTCGCGCAACCCAGGAGCCTGTCGACCCCGTACATGACCACGGTCGCCCCCGTCGAAGCGAGAAGGGGTCGCGAGGATTCACACGCCACCATCAGAGGCGGCGCGCCAGCGTACAGAGTCGATCTTCCCCCATAGCCTGTTTTGTTGCTGTTCGGGATGCGAGCGCGGCGATATCTTCATAACGCGCGGCGCGCTATAGACCCTCGTTAGGGTTCCCCTCACCACCGGTAGCCAATGGCCGTCGATCGGGACTCGCCTTCGCAGAGCGGCGTCTGGCGTTCGGCCCTCAATGCCGTGGCGCGCGTGCGGCAGCACCGAGAAGCAATCAACGCGACGGTCGTCAGCATCATGGACCGCGACAGCTGGTCCGCCAACACTGACAACATCGTCGTCGTCGATTCGCGACGCCGAGAGCTGTGTTGGGTGCCACGCGACTTGTGGTCGTCCGTCGTAGGCGATCGCATCAACGCGGCTTACGCCAAGGGCGGGCACGAAGCGCTGCGAGCAAGCCTGCGCGAACTTGGACTGCCTGTGGCTGCGAGTCTCGTGCTGCTTCGTTCGGCAGTGGAGCGGGCGCTCGCGGACCTCCGCATTACCGTGCCGGTGGCCCGCACCCGTCGCTACTGGTATCCCGCCACTCCGGTGAGTCGTTTGGCGGACGGCGCTAAGCTCGTGGTGTTCGAGGCGCCGCAGGAGACGCTCGAGGACGAACGCATCCACCAGTGGATCGGTGCGCGCCGCAGCGCCGATCACCCCGCCCCACGTCTCCCCGACCTGGATCGTATCGAGCGGCAGCAGATACTCGTTCGCCGGCTACTACAGGAGGGGTTCGCTTTCTCGCGGGTCCTGGAGGATTCCGAATTGGTCTCTGTGTCGGACCAGCATGTCGTCGGGCGGCTCGCTGGCGTGCGGGCCGATTGGACGATGCGCGTCGTCACCGCGGTCGAGCCGGCGACGATCGCTGAAAAGCAGGTCCTTATCCCGCGGCGCGGCGTGATCGCGCGTTTGCTGCGCCGGAGCGCGCCGTGATGTTCGCGCTCCAGATCGGCATCGTCGCAGCGGTGGTGGTGTTTTCACTGCGCCGCGCCATCCTGATGCTAGCGGCGCTCGTGCGACCGCGCCCGCTCCCGAGCGCTGCGGATGTTCCCAGCGTGAGCGTGGTGGTGCCGGCCTGGAACGAGGGCGCCGTGATCGATTCAGCGTTAGGCGCTCTCGACAGACTTCGCTATCCGAATGATCGCATGCGCTTTGTGATGGTCAGCGATGGTTCCTCCGACGACACGGCGGAGCGTTTGCGCAATTGGGCCAGTGCTCGTAGTGACACACGCGTGCTGGTACTGCCCGAGCGATGCGGCAAAGCGGCGGCACTCAACGCCGCGTTGCAGATGGTGGAGACTGAACTCGTCGTGGTCCTCGATGCCGACCTCAGACCGCACCCGGACTTTCTTGCCCACCTAACGCGTCCCTTCGCGGACGCGCGCATCGGAGCCGCGGCTGCATTCCTGAATCCGGCCAACGCCACGGCGACACTCGTGTCGCGCTACGCGGCCGTCACGACCTGGGTCCACCAACTGGTAACGTCGGCGGGTACCGATCGGCTCGGGTTAAATCCGCCCACGTTAGGCGCCGCGGCCTATCGCCGCACCGCGCTCGACGCGATCGGAGGCTTCCCGCGAGTGCCGGTGGGTGTTGACGTGGCGACGAGTGCGCGTCTCATCCGCGGCGGGTGGCGGACCCGCTTCGTGGCCGACGCGGTGGCAGACAACGTGGTGGTCTCTCGAGCGCGCGACTGGTGGCGCCAGCATGTCCGGTGGACGCGAGCAGCCTTCCGCGTTTCGCGCGCGGGTGTAGAGCACGTTGCCCACCACCCGCGCACCAGCTGGCCGCAGCGCCTGGAGATGGCGTTGGCGGCGATTGGGAATGGCGATCGGCTCGCTTTCGCGCTCGCAGCCGCTGCCGCCGTCCCCCGCATCGTGCCGGTTTGGGTGCCACTGCTGTACCTCACCCTCCCGGGGCTGGAGATTGGAGCCGCTCTGTGGAAGGCTGGCGTCGTGCGCGCGCTCCCCTCGTTCCTCGGCGCTACCGTCCTGTTCTTCGGCGTGGACCTCATCGGTTCCGTCGCGGCCGTTGGGATTCATTCAGCGCGTCGGCCGTATCGCTGGTACAACCCTCGGCAGAACCGCGACGCCCATCGGCAACCGCACGTTGCCCCGGCCGCATCGGCGTCGCCTAACGATACGAATCTCGAGCGACTGCCGACGGCCGGTGCCGGGAGTGTGACCGGCAATCCGCCACGATGACGGCTGAACTTGCCTGCGCGGTTTTGAGCTTCCGCGACGAGCCGTTTCTGATCGAGGCCGTGAGCTCGGTACTGGATCAAGGGCTGAGGATCGAAGTCGTCGTCGTCAACTCAGGCGGTGGCGACCCGGCGCCGCGTCTCGCCGCCGCCGGCATCGACGTTCCCGTATACAACTTCGCCGAACGGCGCTATCCAGGCGGTGTGCGCAACGTCGGCATCGACGCCACGAACGCACCGTACTTGGCATTTCTTGCAGCGGATTGTCTGGCGGCGCCCGGGTGGGCGGCGGCTCGTCTGCGCGCGCATCGCGCCGGCGCAGCTGCGGTGGCAAGCGCAATGACGAATGCACATTCGACTTCTCTGTCAGCTTGGGCTGCGTTCCTCCTACTGCACAATCGGCGTCTCGCGGCCACGCGTCCGAAACACCGCCTGCTCTACAGCATGTCGTACGATCGAGGGGTTTTTGAACGGTTCGGCCGCTTTCGAGAGGACCTGCGCGCGGGGGAGGACACCGAGTTCAACGCTCGCATCCAGCCACATGTGCGCACCGAATTCGCGGCCGATGCGATCACGGCACACCGCTACCCCACACAGCCTTCCGCCATGCTGGCGGACGCGTTCCGGCGCGGCCGCTTGCAGGCGTGTATGCAAGGTGCGATCGAGCAACGCGCCACACCCAATCTGCGAGTCGCTGCTCGCGGACCGCTGGGCGTATTGCGAGCGATCGGCATTGTTGGTCGAACGCCTGGACCGCAGCGCGGAGTGCTTCTGCGGTCCCTTCCCCTCGTGGTGGCCGGGAGCCTCGCTTACACAGCGGGCGCGCTCACAGCTCGCGACGCAGATGTGCCTAACGGCGACTCAGTCGATAAAAGTGCGCTTCGGCGGCACAGGACTTAACTCCAGTCCGCGCTCGTCGGTTAGGTACGAGTATCCGATGGCCTGCCACCGGCAATCCGGGTCGAGCAACTCATATCGGCGCCGACGCGCGACGCGATCCTCCGGGTGTAGCATGCCGAGGTGGTACAGCGTTAGGTCCGTCAGGGGATACCGCCCGCGATATTTGCCCTGCAACGGCGCCTTGTGTGCGTGAAACGGGCGCGGGTCGAATTCATGGTCCTCGCGTGCGCGGAAGAGGCGCGCGACGAGCTTGCGGCCCCAAATTCCGTCGACACGAAACTGGTCTGTGCGGTCCCAGAGTTCGCGGACCCGGACGGCGAAGGCCGACAACCCCAACCATCGGCCGCGCGCGATGACGCGCTCGGCCCTCGCGCGGAAGTTTCGCTCGAGGCGTTCGTCGGCGTCCACGCAGACGATCCACTCGGCGTTATGACGCAGGGCGGCGTGGACAAGCTGCCGGTGGTTTCCTACCTCATCCCAAAACGGGCGGTCGCGCGGTTGGCGTAGCACTTCGAGTACAGACGCATCTGCACTGAGGAGTTCGAACGAACCGTCCGATGAGCCATCGTCCAACGCGACGATTCCATCAACCTGTTGCGAGACGTTGCGCAAAAAGCCGGGGAGGTGTCGCATCCCATTGCGCACGGCGAGCAGTGCGATCAGTCGCGTACGCCGGCGACCGGTCCCGGGAAGGCCCCAGGACGGAATGATCAATCGCGACATGAGACCGGTGCCGGCATGAGACGGGTGACGTTATTCATCGCCTAACGCGAGGGCCGGTCCACACGACCACGAGCCGCAGCCGTCGAGTTGAGAGAATTCCGCCGGCACCATCCGGGTGTACTTCTCGACGCCGATGATCCGCTCCGGGAAAATGAACGAATTGTAGTCACGCCAGGGGGCAGTAGCCGGCTAACGCACCGTGCATCCGAATGCGGCAGGAGCCGCGCATTCCATCCCGGAGGCTGGTGTGGTCGACTACACTCCGCGTGGAATGTCGTTCCGCTCGCCACGGACCGCCAATGCTGAATCAACTGACGCGCACTTGACGGCGTGCACTTCCCGTCTTAGCGTCAGCTTCACAACTGAAGCCGTGGTCATTTGCCGCCTATTGCCGCCACGTAAAAGAAAGTGCTAAAACGCGAGAGCCCGGCGGTTGTACCGCATCGGGCTTTTTCGTTGTGTGAATCATGCGAATCATGGGGTCAAACCCCTTGCTCTCATGGTCAGCGCATTGGATTCGGGAGGATCAAGGGGGCTGACCCCATGATTCACCGCATGATTCGAGTCGCGTTAGGCGGCGATCGTTTTCCACTGGAGCCGCCCATGACACAATCCGACCGTCCCATCGCCGTCTTCCACGAGCACCCGGACTGGTTCCGGCCGCTCTTCGCCGAACTCGAACGGCGCGGCATTCCGTACCACCGCATCGATGCGGCGTCGCACCGTTATGCGCCCGCCGAGCGCGCCGTACCGTATTCGCTCGTAGTCAATCGCGCCTCGCCATCCGCGTATCTGCGCGAACATCGCCAGACGACGTTCCACGCGCTCCACTGGCTGCGCCACGTCGAACGGTTAGGCACCCCCGTCGTCAATGGCTCACACGTGTACGCGCTCGAGCTCTCAAAGGCGTGGCAGCTGGACACGCTCGAAGAGCTGGGCCTCCCCGCTCCGCGTTCGCACGTCATCAACAACCCCGCACAAGCCGTCGCGGCCGCGCGTGCGCTGCGCTATCCCGTCCTCATCAAAGCCAACGTGGGTGGCAGCGGCGCCGGCATTTCGGCCTACGCCAGCGAAGACGAGCTGTCGCGCAACGTCGACGCTGGAGTGCTCGACTTTGGAGTGGACGGCGTCGCGTTGGTGCAGGAGCGCGTTCCGCTGCGCGACGGCCACATCACCCGCGTCGAGACGTTAGGCGGCCGCTATCTATACGCCATCAACGTCTATCCAGCCGAAGGGTTCAACCTCTGCCCGGCCGACGTGTGCCAGACCACGGATGGCCAGGAGCTGGTGCGCGGGGCCTGCGCCGTCGACGCCCCCAGGAATGGCATGCGCGTCGAGGCGTTCACTCCACCCCGCGAAATCATCGACCAGGTCGAGCGGCTCTCTCGGCACGTGCAGCTCGACGTCGGCGGCATCGAGTACTTCGTCGACGACCGCGACGGCAAACACTACTTCTACGACATCAACGCGCTCTCGAACTTCGTCGCCGACGCGCCACGAGTCATCGGCTTCGATCCCTTCGAGCGCCTGGTCGATTACCTGCTCGAACGCCGCGGCGCAGAAAACGCAGCGGCCGTGAGGGCCGCCTGATGCGCTACGGATATTGGCTTCCGGTCTTCGGCGGCTGGCTGCGCAACGTGCCTGACGAGGGAATGGCGGCGTCCTGGGCGTACGTGAGCAAACTCGCGCGGCGCAGTGAGCAGATCGGCTTCGACATCACGCTCATCGCCGAACTGTTTCTGAACGACATCAAAGGCATCGACGCGCCAGCACTGGATGCCTGGAGCACCGCGGCCGCCCTCGCAGCCGTGACTGAGCGCCTCGAGCTGATGGTCGCCGTTAGGCCGACATTCCACAATCCGGCGACACTG
>JBFMFA010000153.1:0-7022 GCA_040753195.1 Gemmatimonadota bacterium
GACAGCTACTGGCATTGCTTGACGATCGCGACCTCACCGCGCGCCTAACGGCCGCGCGCACGGAACTGGCCTTCGCACGCGCGAACCACACACGTGACGCAGAAGTCTTTGCGAAAGGCTACATCTCGCAAGCGGCGATGGACGCAGCGACCGCCGTCCTCCACGGCGCTGAGGCACGCGAAAAGGAGACTGCCGTCGCGCTTTCCCACACGCGCATCGTTGCCCCCGTCGACGGCATAATTACAGCACGCCAAGTCGAGCTCGGGCACACTGTCGGTCCGGGGACTGCGCTGTTCCGTATCGCGGACCCGCGCACGCTGTGGGTCGCAACGCGCGTGGATGAAACGGTCGTCGGTAGGGTCCGCGTGGGACAATCCGCCACAATCGAGTTGCGAACCGGTGAGCGCGTCGCGGGGAAAGTCGTTCGCGTGGGGCTCGAGTCGGATATAGCCACTCGTGAGCTCGAAGTGAATGTCGCATTCGAGTCGCCGCCGATGCGCTTCGCCATCAACCAGGAGGCCGAGGTCACGATCCATCTCGGAGAGGAACGAGGCGTCACGATTCCCGTGACGGGTGTGCTGCGTCAGGGACGCGACGTGGGAGTTCTACTCGTTAGGGACGGCAGGGCTGTGTTCAGACTCGTTAGTGTAGGCGCCGCAGACGCCGAGCGTGTGGTCATTCGCGATGGTGTCAAGGCTGGGGAGCAGGTTGTGCAACGGCCCGCGAATGTCAAACCAGGGAGCCGGCTCGCCGCCCTGCAGGCACCGGGTATGTAGATGGACCTCGCCATAAAAGACGTTAGGCGCCACCTCGGCAAGTTCATCGCCACCATCCTGGGCGTGGGCCTGTTGTTCGCCAGCGTTTTGATCATGAACGGGATCTTTCAAGGGAACGTCGCGGATGGGATTTGGCTCATCGACAATACCGACACCGATCTCTGGGTGGTGGAACACAACCGCGGCGGGCCCTTCAACGAGCAGTCCAGACTGCAAACGGACGTCTACAAAAGCGTCGCCGCGACGCCGGGAGTCGCGCAGGCGTCGCCCTTCATTACCTACACGGTTCAGCGCGAGATCCGCGGCAGCGAACGCCTTTTTACCATCATTGGGTACGATGTCTTCGGGGGCTTGGGCGGGCCGGTCTCAATGGTCGAGGGGCGCGCCATCAATCGCGCGCACTACGAGATCGTCGCCGACGCGAAGTTAGGCGTTAGGCTCAACGAACGGATTCGAATGGGCAGGCACGATTTCACAGTAGTCGGCCTGACCAAGGAAGCGGTGGATGCTGCCGGGAATCCGCTCGCTTATTTATCGCTCGCGGATGCTCAGGAGATCCTGTACGAACAGGATAACGATGCGTTGATCGCCGCGCGCGCCGCTACGCTCCACCGCCTCGAGGCCGCCGGCAACACGACGGACCAGGCCAACCGTCTGCTCCCCCTCGTTGTTGCCGGTAGCGATAACATCAGCGCCGTGCTCGTGCGCATCCAGCCGGCGGCCGACCCGGCGTTGGTAGCAGATCGTATACGTCGCTGGCTGTATCTCAACGTGTACACACAGGACGAAGAGCGCACGCTGATGGTGGAGGGACGGCTCAGGAAGATGACCGCAATTCTGGGACTTTTCCGTTCTCTGCTGATCGCGGTCTCGATCATCATCATCGCTCTGCTCATCTACGTTCTCACCATGGAAAAGATCAAGGCAATCGCCACGCTTAAACTGATGGGCGCGCAGAACCGAGTGATCGTGCGCCTGATCATGGAGCAGTCGTTGGTGATTACGCTGGCCGCATTCGGCTTCGCGTATACTGTGGTGTCGCTGACGTATGAGCGCTTCCCGCGCACACTCCTGCTCCTCCCGCACGACACGCTGCTGACCTTCGCCGTCATTTTGGTGGGCGGCATCGTTGCGAGTTTGCTCGGCATCTGGCACGCGCTGCGCACACCGCCTTCTCTGGCACTAGGCGGCTGATATGACAGTTCTCTCGGTTGCAGGCCTAACGAAAGTGTTTGGAAGCGGCGACGCTGCCGTCGTCGCGCTTAACGATGTGAGTTTCGACGTGCATGCCGGCGAACTCGTGGCGTTGCTTGGACCGAGTGGTTCCGGTAAAACCACGCTGCTGCTGTGCACTGCGTTGATCCTCGACCCGACTTCCGGGTCCATCGCGATGAACGGCAAAGAGCTCTACAGCAACGGCTGGCGCGGTATCGATCGTCGTCGAATACGCCGCGAGAGCATCGGATTCATCTTTCAGAGTCACAACCTGATTCCGTTTCTTTCAGTGCTCGACAACGTGGCACTGCCTCTGCAGCTCGCCGGAACGAGTGGGCGTAGAGCTAGGGCGCGGGCTCATGAGCTGCTCGAGTACCTCGAGATCGGACACCGCTCCAACCACCTGCCAGCTAACTTGTCCGGCGGTGAACAGCAGCGCGTAGCGATAGGGCGCGCACTGGCGAATCGTCCGCCGCTCATCCTTGCCGATGAGCCGACCGCGTCGCTCGATACCGGCCGAGGGATGAAGGTTATGGCCCTCCTCAAGCGTGTCGCTCGCGAACAAAACGCCGCGGTCATCGCGGTGACACACGATACGCGGATGATCGCCGGCTTCGACACGACGTTTCATATGGACGACGGCCGGCTGACACAACTGGGCTCGAGCAGCGAGGCCGTCGCGAGTGCATCCGGCCCGATCCATGCCTAACGGCAATACACTGAAGAGGCTCCCGTGATCGCATGTCCGCATAGCAGGATGCATCGCGCGGCAGTTGCCGCGGCCGCGCTGTTTGGGCTTCTCACACTGTTCGCCGGCGGACGTGTGCTGCTCGGGCTTGGTGAGGTCGGGTATGTAGTGGTGCGGCCCGTTCTCGTTTTCAACACGGTCATGGGCGCGGTCTACATTACCGTTGCACTGCTCGCTGTGCGCGATCTAGCGATCGGTCGCCGCGCGGCGCTCGTTGTGGTCCTGCTCAATGCCGCCGTCCTCACCGCGGTGCTGTTTTTGCGTTTCGGAGGGAGCAACGTGGCCACCGAGACCCTTGGGGCGATGGTTTTTCGCACCATCCTGTGGACCACGATCGCGCTGATGCTCTACCGCGCCAGTCGCGTGTCTACGTCGTCGGCGGATTGAACTGCGCGTGTTGCTGCTCAACCCAGCTCTGATGGTACTTCGGATCTTCAATCTTGATCGCAGCCTTGGCGACGTGCAGCGGCCGGAATGAATCCATCATCACCGCGAGTTCATTCGTGTACTTCGCCCCAATCGATGCCTCGGCGCGGCCAGGATGCGGCCCGTGCGGGAGTCCATCCGGATGATGCGTGATCGATCCGTATTCGATCCCCTTGCGGCTCATGAACTCGCTCGACGCGTAAAACAGCACCTCATCTGAATCGACGTTCGAGTGGTTGTACGGCGCCGGCACCGCGTTAGGGTCGAAATCGTACGGGCGCGGACAGAATGAACAAATCACGAAGCCGTCGCCCTGAAACGTCTGGTGAACCGGCGGCGGTTGATGAATGCGACCGACGATCGGCTCGAAATCGTTGATGTTGAAGATCCACGGGTAAAAGTACCCGTCCCAGCCCACGACATCGAACGGATGGTGATCGAGCACCAGCTCGTTGATTGCGTCGTATTGCTTCACCAGAATACGGAAGTCGCCCTTCTCGTCGTGCGGCTTGAGCTCCGTCGGACGCCTGATGTCGCGCTCGCTGTACGGCGCACCTTCCAGCAGCTGGCCGAACTCATTGCGGTAGCGCTTGGGCCACCTAACGTGTCCGCGACTCTCGAACACGAGCAACTTGGTAGCGCCTTTACCGGCGTCCGCGCACCAGCGGTGCGTGATGTTGCGGTGAATGACGACGTAGTCGCCCTGGCGATAAGGCAATTCACCAAACACCGATTCGAGCACGCCATCGCCTTCCACGATGTACACGACTTCGTCCGCCATGGAGTTGCGATAGAAGTGCGCGTCCTGCTCGTCCGGCTCTACGTACAACATCGCGATCTCTTTGTTGAAGAGAATCGGCAGCCTATCCATTGTCGGCGAACCGCCCTTCTTGGCGAGCCTCGTTAGGAAGTGCCGGTGGCGCAGCGACGTGTCGTCATCTACGTCCCACTTTATCTCGCGGACTTTGCGCGCGGTTTTGACCGTCGTCGGCGGATGGATGTGATAGAGGAGTGCCGCCGTCCCCACGAACCCTTCGTGCCCCATCAGTTCCTCGGCGTACAAGCCGCCGTCCGGACGACGAAACACGGTGTGCCGCTTCTTGGGGAATTGGCCTAACGAGTGGTAGATTGGCATAACGACGGGTCACGGGTCGGGGGTCATGGGTCAAGGCAAGCAGCGTTATGGCACGCCGTGACCCGTGACCCATGACCCTTGACCCATTGGTTAGAGGTTTCCTCTCAACGCCTGCTCCCGTTCAATCGCCTCGAATAACGCCTTGAAATTCCCCTTCCCAAAACTCTTTGCCCCTTTGCGCTGAATGATCTCATAGAAGAGCGTCGGGCGATCCTGGACTGGTTTCGTGAAGATCTGCAGGAGATACCCTTCATCATCGCGATCCACCAGAATGCCAAGGTCGCGCAACGGCTCGAGATCTTCGTCGATCTTACCGACGCGCTGCTGCAGCGTGTCGTAGTAGGCCGTAGGCACGCGAAGAAACTCGAGACCGCGGTCTCTCAGCGACGTGACGGTCTCGATGATGTTGTTCGTCGCAATGGCAATGTGCTGCACGCCTGGACCGTCGTAAAACTCCAGATATTCGTCGATCTGCGACTTCTTCTTCCCCGCCGCCGGTTCATTGATGGGGAACTTGATGCGCCCATTGCCGTTCGACATCACTTTCGACATCAACGCCGAATACTCCGTGGAGATGTCCTTGTCGTCGAACGAAAGCAAGTTGTAAAAGCCGAGGACGCGCGAGTAGAACTCGACCCAGTGGTTCATCCTGCCTAACTCGACGTTCCCCACACAATGGTCGACGTACTGAAGTCCCGTTCCCGCCGGTTGGTACGGCGAGCTAACGCCAACGAAGCCTGGGAGGAAGTCGCCCTTGTAGTTCCGCCGCTCGACGATGGAGTGAATCGTGTCGCCGTACGTCTTGATGCCGGCGATCACGACTTCACCGGCGTCGTCGCGCAAAACGTTAGGCTCCATCGCCGACTCGGCGCCCCGCTCCAGCGCCTTGCGATACGCGTCGCGCGCATCGTCCACCCAAAACGCGATGTCTTTGACACCGTCGCCGTGCTTGCGCACGTGATCGGCGATCGCTCCATTCGGTGACAGCGGAGTCGTGAAGACGAAGCGCAGCTTGTTTTGCGTCAGCAAGTAGCTAGCGCGATCGCGGACCCCGGTCTCCGGACCTCGGTATCCGATGAGCGAAAAGCCCATCACCGTTCTGTAGTAAATTGAAGCCTGTTTGGCGTTGCCGACGTAAAACTCGATGAAATCAGTCCCGTTGATCGGGAAGGTGTCGTGAGCAACGTCTGTATGTGGAGCTGTCGTCGTGGCCATACCGCACCCTCGAATGGGGTCAGACACCGTTCTTCTGGGGTTAGACACCGTCGTCATGGGTGTCTGACCCCAGTGCGGTCAATGTAATGACTACTTTTCTGCCGTGACTACGCCAACTGCCGAGTTTGAAAGACTGTCCACGGCCCTCGACGGGCAGTATCGCCTCCAGCGAGAAGTCGGTCGCGGCGGCATGGGCATCGTTTACGTCGCACAGGATGAACGTCTCGACCGCCTTGTCGCCGTAAAAACTCTCCCGCCGCACCTCGCCAGTGATGCCGTCGTGCGTGACCGCTTCCTGCGCGAAGCTCGCACGGCAGCGGCGCTATCGCATCCGAACATCGTGCCCGTTCACCGCGCAGACGAAATCGGCGGACTGGTCTTTTTTGTGATGGGGTACGTCGATGGCGAGTCCCTGGCACACCGCATTCAGCGCGCAGGACGCTTACAGCCACGCGAGCTGGCGCCAATTCTGCACGACGTCCTCGACGCGCTCGGCTATGCTCACTCACGCGGCGTCATCCATCGCGACGTGAAAGCCGAGAACATTCTATTGGATTCGCATACGGGTCGCGCGATGGTCACCGATTTTGGGATTGCGCGCGTTGCCGCCGCGGCCCCAATGACGGCCACCGGAACGGTCCTCGGCACCGTGTCGTACATGAGCCCCGAGCAAGTCGCGGGTGACCAGATCGACGGTCGCAGTGACCTTTATTCGTTAGGCGTTCTCGCGTTCTACGCGTTGTCTGGCCGTTTCCCCTTCGAAAGCGACACCCCATCCGCGGTGCTGGTCGCGCATGTGACGAAACCGGCGCCGGCGCTGCGTGACGTTGCCCCGCAGGTTCACGAGTCGCTGGCCAACATCGTTGATCGGCTGCTGCTCAAGGATCCGGCTGAGCGCTACGAATACGCCGAAGAGGTCCTCGAGGAGCTCGTCAACATTCAGAACGATCTCGTTAGGGATGCCGCACCGGAGATCATCTCCGCGACGGAAGCCCGCGCGGTCTGGGAACGCGCGGCTTACCTGCAGGAGATGACCGGCCAGGAGGTAGCGCCCCCTGAGCTGCCGCGGCGTGGCAACCGCGCACCCGTCAGCCGTACGTCCGGCTTCAAAGTCGACGAGGTACGCGAGGCGGCGCAGGCCGTCGGAATAAAGGACAAATACGTCGAACGGGCTATGGCCGAGCGTCGTGGTGCGACGCCGGCAAAGGGCCTTCAGTCTTCGTTCGGCGAATACAAGAACGCCTTTCTCGGCGAATCGACGACAATCACGTGCGAGTCGATCGTCGACGGCGAGATGCGCGAGCGCGATTTCGATCTCATGATCGACATCATCCGGCGCTCATTGAACGACACGGGGATTGTCACGGCCGTCGGTCGTTCACTCTCGTGGGCATCGGCGGACAAGCAGCGGAAGGTGCAAGTCTCGGTACTCGTGCGCGACGGACGCACGTCCATCTACGTGAGCGAACGGCTCCGAGATCTCGCGGGCGGACTTTACGGGGGAATC
>JBFMFA010000154.1:0-6987 GCA_040753195.1 Gemmatimonadota bacterium
GTCGACGCTGTCGGTGTACGAGCTGTTCGTGAAAGAACGCGCGAAGCTGGATCCGCGGGCGATGGCTCTCCTTGCGCCGGCGACACGCGCCGAGGTAGAGGCCGAGTATGCTGCGTTAGGCAGCACGTTTGCGGTGCCATTGGCGCTCTTCAGGAAGATGATGGCCTTTGATCTGATGTTTCACCGGGCCGGTGGCATTGTGGGCGCTGGCGTAGACCCATGGGGGAACGGTTCCCTGCCGGGGCTTGGCAATCTGCGGAATTATGAGATTCTCGTTGAAGCGGGCTTCCGGCCTGAAGAAGCGATTCAAGTCCTGAGCGCGAATGGCGCCAAGATCCTCGGCGAATATCAGCAGTATGGCAGCATCGAGTCCGGCAAGTATGCGGACCTCGTGGTGATTCGTGGTGATCCCACGCAGCGCCCCGCGGACATTTATGAGGTGGAGACGACGTTCAAGCGCGGCATTGGCTACGATGCAATGAAGCTGGTTAAGTCCGCGGCGGGCCAGGTTGGGCTTCGGTAGTCCGTTGTTAGTGAATGCGTTGCTTTGCTCAAGCTTCAGATTGAGTCGCGGTGCAACCCAAAAGTCGTTATTCTCCGAGGCCTACTTCATCAGAAATGCCCCGAGAAAAACTCTCTGACATTGCCATCCAGCGTGAGCTGGGGAGCCTAACGGGTTGGGCTCGCAAGAACGATTCGCTCGTGAAGACGTATGCGTTTCGTTCCTTCCCGCAGGGGATCGCGTTCGTGAACCGCGTGGCGGACTTGGCGGAGAACATGAATCATCATCCGGATATCGATATCCGCTACACGAAAGTGCTGTGTACGCTGAGCACGCATGATTCCGGGGGGATTACTGAAAACGACGTGAATCTCGCGCGCGGGATCGAGCGGATTTACGAGGATGTTAGGGGATAGTTGATAGTTGATAGTTGATAGGTACCGCCAGCTGTCTATCGACTATCGACTATCAACTATCAACTAGTTCTTTCTCAGCTCTACCGATCCATTGACGGTCGAGAATTCCAGCCTCTGCCCACCGCGGCCTAACGTCGCGCGGAGATGCCGCGGATTGATGCGCCCGCGCACCGTCAACGGGAAATCGGAGCTCACGCGCCCGTTTACAGTGCGCATATCCAGCTCGGCGTTGATATCATCCGGCACGTAGACAGTGATGGAGCCATTCACCGTCGAGAACTCCAGCGGCTCCGTGCCCATCTCGCGCATGCGGACTTCGATGCTTCCATTCACAGTTTCGGCCATGACGGGCCCGCCTGTCGACGCCGCGTGGATTTCGCCATTCACCGTCGTCGCTTCGACGGACGCTGTTGCGCCTTCGATGTCCAGGGCACCATTGACAGTGCTCGTCACCAGCTTCACGCCGGCCGGCAGCCTAACGGTGAACTCGACTGCCACATCATTGTTGCGGTTCCAATTACGACGATTGTTGTTGTGCGTCTCGTATCCGTCTTCGTCGCACTCGGTGTTCTCGTACCACAGCGCGCACACCAGAACATCGCCGTCGTTGGAGCCGACCTTCGTCAGCTCGATCTTCACGTCCTGAGGGTCCCCGCGGCGCCAGCTTTTCACCGCCGTAATCTCCGCCGTCTCTCCGCTCGCGCGCTGAACGCGAATTCCGCCGTTCAGGTTGCGCACGTACAATCGCCGGCCGGAAGCGATGCGCCCCTGCCACTCGAAATCCGTCGTCCGTTGCCGCTGCTGCGCTTCGGCCACCGTCGCCGAGAGCGTGAGTAGCAGTACAGGCACAACTGTCCGCAAAGACCAAACCATTCGTGGATGCATAAACGTTGCCTAACGGGATGAACCGGAGCGTTCGAGAATGATATCGCCGCTGAACGTCTCGGCGACGATGCGTGCTTCGCCGCTACCAACATTGAACTGGAACCGGCGTGGACGATTGCGCGTGCGCTCGCCGGGCATCAGCGTAATCGGGAAGTCCGAATCCAGCTCACCGCTGTACGTCTCCACCTCGAAGTGCGCACCGACGTTCCCTGGGATGCGGACCGTTACGTTCCCCGAGTGAGAGCGGAAGTCATAACGACCATCGCGCGCGACGCCGCCCTCGTAGATGATCTCACCGCTCACCGTTTCCGCCGTGGCTTCGCGCACGCGCACGTTCTTCAGCACGATGTCGCTGCTGACGGTTTCGACCCGGATCGTTCCTTCGACGTCGGTCACATCGAACTCACCGCTCACCGCGCCCACTTCGATATCCCCGCGCAGCCGCGAGGCTTCGATGTCACCGGACGTCGTCGAGATATCGATGCGACCGTTCGCGCCGACGAGGACGATGTCGCCACTCGTGGTGCGGATTTCGGCCGGACCGTTGACATCGCGTGCCTGAACGTCCCCGCTCGTCGATTCCAGAACCACGCGCACGCCCTGCGGCACGCTCAACTCATACCGCGTTTCACCCATGCGGCCGCGACGCGATTCGGCTTCTATGGTGATGCGCGACGATGAGGCCGAGAAACGCAGACGACCACGTTCGCTGCGCGCCTGGATGCGCGCTTCGTTGCGATTCCATCCCGTCACGATGATATCGCCCGAGATCGTCGAGAGATCGATCGTCCCGTTAGGCGAAAACGCGACGGTGGTGTCGATGCGCGACACGCCGTCCTGGTCCTGCCAGCGATCGTACGACTTGTGGTCCCAATCTTCAAACTGCCGAACGACCTGGTCGACGACGCGTTCAGCTACTCGGGTCGCCGATTCCACAATGCGTTCGACGTTGCGTTCGATGCGGCGCTCGGTGGACTGCGCCGGCCCGCAGACCGGGAAGGCCAGTACCATCAGCGAAGCTGTCGCGACGACGCGAATGTGTGCGTTCATATTCGTTCCCATTTATGTGCGCGCGGCGAGTAAGGAAACCGAGCGCAGAAGCTCCATCTTCTTTTCCAAGGTTTTGTCCACTTGTTCCATCAGGAAGCGGCTTGCCGTATCGCGGGCGAGTGCAGCGCGCGCCTCGACGAGGGCACTGTCGATGATACGCATGCTGTTCTCAATGATCGCGAGCGTGGCCGGATCGAGTGCACCTTCGCGTTGCCGCACGATCGACTCGAGACGCGCGATCTCGCGCCCGTACGTGACGGAAGCGCGTTCACGCACGGCTGGAGCGCGCGAGGCGTTGTTCCCCACCAACACCGCCGTCGTCTCCGTACCTAACGACTCAGACGGAAGCGCAGCCGGCGTTGGGGTCACAGCAACCGCGGGCGCGGTCGTGTCGTCCACCAGCATCGCCTGCCGAGTGATGAGGGACGTCGCAACGATCAACACGGCCGCGGCGGCAGCCAGTCCGGCCCAGCGTGGCATGAGCGCCTGACGACGCGCACTCGGCGCCGTCGTGATAGACACAACGGGAGCGTCCAGTCGCGCCGCGACTTCGGGCCACAGATCATGTGAAGGCTGCAAAACGGGCAGCGCACCCGCGCGGTCGACAATCGACCGCACGTCGGCAAGGATTTCGCCGCAGCGTCCACACGACGCCGCATGCGCGTCCAGCTGCGCACGCGATGGCAGCGATAACGTGCTCTCCAAATACTCTAAGAGCAGGTCGTCAAAACGCTGACAATCGATCGTTGATACGCTCATCGCTCCAGTGCCTCCCTCAACAACAGTCTCGCACGGTGAAGTTGTGCTTTGCTTCCACCCGAGGTGATGTCGAGCATCTCTGCAATTTCCTCGTGCTTGTACCCTTCGATGTCATGCAGAACGAAGACCCGACGCGCTCCGGGCGGTAATGCTGCCACCGCTGCTTCCAAGTCGATTCCGATTCCCGCCGGTGCCGCTCGCGCAACCGCCACAGCCGGCATCGATTCTTCGGCCTCGTCCGCCTCCGCGGAGAATCGACTCTTCCGACGCCCCTCAGTCTTTCTCGCGTTGAGCACCACATTCACAGCGAGTCGGTGCAACCACGTCGAAAACGCGCTTTCGCCGCGATACAGACTGAGCTTCGACCACGCCCGCACGAACACGTCCTGGGTCAACTCTTCTGCGAGCATCCGGTCCCCACTCATCCGAACGCACACAGAGAAAACTCTGTTCACGTTCGCTCGGTAGAGTCGCTCGAAGGCCAAGCGATCGCCCCCCGCCGCCAGGGCGACGTCCGTGGTCGAATCGAATTCGTCCTGCGAAACGTCGTCAGGTGCCAGAGGTGCCACCGTCATCCTTCGGCCGGTCCCGGAGTACTCACGGGATGAGATGCCGGCCGGTACTAAAGGGTTTGAGTCTCAGCAGCAAGGGTTTGCGCCCATTGCTCCACAATTTCAGGGAGGTCCAGGGGCCGTTCAGCGAAGGCTCGCACACCGCCCGGGGCCGCCTCGAGTTCGGCTCTCGCGAAGGGACCCCAGAGGGCGCCTACGGAATAGACTCCAGCCGCGTTTCCGGCTGCCATGTCGAAGGGGGAATCCCCCACAAAGGCCGCGCGGTGAGCGGAGACGCCCAAGCGCGCGAGCGCCACGAAAACGGGCTCCGGATCGGGTTTGTGCTTGGTCGTGTCATCGCACCCGATGATGCACTCGAAGCAGTCCGCGATTCCGGTGCACGATAGGCCGCGACGCGCGAGCGCGTTCAGCTTGCTCGTGACGATGGCGACCTGATATCCAACAGCGCGCAACGCGTCCAGTGTTTCGCGCATCCCATCGTACGGCCTCGTTAGGATGTCGTGATGTGCGAGCTGATATTCGCGATAGCGCGCAACGAGGCGTGCGACTTCTACCTCGTCTCGCGCCCATTCGCGGAACTGCGTGACCAGAGGCGTGCCAAGCCCGCGGACCCACTCGTCGTCCGTGGGTCGCGGGCCGTCGCGGTCGGCGAATGCATAACGAGCCGACGAAACGATCAGATCGACGGAGTCGATCAGCGTCCCGTCCAGGTCGAAGAGGACAGCGGCCGGAGTGTCGAGAGTTCGAGGATTTGTCACAGCGCGCAAATTAGCGGCCTATCTCATCAAGATCCGACCCCAAGGAGAACGGCGACGATCCCTGTGCGCGGGTCTTGGCGGTCAACCTCGGCATGTGGTCTATGAAAGAAGGCGGCGTTGAGTGCGTCGCTCGTATCCTGGAGCCACAGCAGCGGATCCTGTCGCGCCGTCTCCTGACGCCGTTCGGCGACCTCCTCAAGGAGTGCGAGATCCCCAGCGGAGCGCGCGAGACGAAGCGCGCTGTATATCGACCCAGCCAGCTGCACACCACGCGGCCGGGCACTGCGTGGCAGCTGGGTGATCGTGGACGCCACGCGGTGTGCCAGCGCGGCGGCGGGCGGGGCGCCATCCGAAAGCGTCGCTCGGGCGCGCAAACCGGCCAGATAACGCCGCAGTCGGCGCATAGTCAGCTCGATCAGCACCGCGTCGGTCTCTACTTCTTTGTCCGCTTCGTCGAGCAGTTGCGCGATCTGAAGAACAGTGCGCGGCTCCCCGCTGATTGAGGTGCCAGCTCGCACTGCAAGCAGCATTGGATCAGGCGTGTGCACGAGCGCAAGTCCGATCGGCGTCGCCGTCCTGCATCGGAGGCAGCTCACCAGCAGCCTGTCGGTCGTCGCGAGGGACCTCGCGCCCTGCCAGCTGATCAACACGTCCCGCACGGCTTCCACGGCGACGCTTTCAGCAGCGATGGCAGGGCGCCGAGACGATTGAAGGAGCGTATCCCGATCGAGCAGGGCGTTGTTTCCGAAGCGGCGCCGCGCGGCGGTCCACTTGGCTCGCAAGCGCGCCACGGTACGTTGCTGCGCTTCAACGGCGTTAGGCGGGGCAAAACCGAACACGCGGATCTGGCCGTGCGGCGAGCCCATTCGGCTCAGACGACCGACGCGCTGCTCGAGCCGAGCCGCCGTCCACGGTACATCCAGGTGCACCACGCTCCCGGCGTTATGCAGATTCACGCCTTCGCTCAGCAAGTCCGTCGCGAGGAGAAGCCGAATTCGCAGTGCAGGTGGGACGTGCCCCTGTCGTGACGCGTCGAATTGCTGCAGCACCGTCGCGCGCGTCACGCTTCCGCTGGCGATTCGCGCTCCTTTCCCCGTGAGCACGGCCACGCCCGGCACTCGTAATCGCCGCGCGAGCGCGCGAGCGGTCGCGTCATACTGTGAAAAGGCGACGACGGGTGCATCACCCGCTTTTCGAACGAGCTGCAGAAGGAGCGCAGCACGGCGATCGTCGCTGGTCGTTGCACTCCGCAACGCGCCCAAGCCCCGCCGTACCGACGCAATGTGGCGATCGAGGGCATCCAACGTGACGGGCTCGTTAGGTATCGCGCCCAGGCTTAGGAGACCCGGGAGCGCAAGTTGGATGTCGGTTTCGTTGACGAGCCACGCGCACAGCTCTCGCGCGGTCGGGTACGTGCCTCCGCAGAATGCATCCCTCATCGCCAGCGCTCGAGCCAACATGCGCTGGAGCGTGACGCTCAACGCCGCCTCACTCGACGCGTAGCGTCGCAGCAGCGTGAGTCGCAGCAACGCAAGCGCCAAGCCGCCGTCGCGCGGCGGGACGGGAGCCTCGATGGCGTTCAATGCGGCGACAACGGTGCGATCGGCACGGACCCGAAACCATCGGGTGGGCGCGACGTGCGGCACCCGCGCCGTTGCTGCACTCTCCAGACCGAGGCGCCCGCGACGTACCACCAGCTCACCGCGCTCGTTAGGTGAAAGGCGCGCGGCGCGCACACCGAGAAAAAGGGCAAAGAGGGATTCGATGTCCGCGCCGCTATTGTGTAGCGGCGTGGCTGACAACAAGAGCACCACAGCCCGTCGGCAGCGGCTGGCGAGTTGGCGATAGCGCTTGGTGTGCGCGTTGCGGAACCAGTGCGCCTCGTCGACCACCACGAGCTCCGACAGCGGGTGCGATACGCGGCTGCGACTCAGCGATTCCGCGGCGATAAAGGTGGTCGCTACATGGCAGCGCGAACACGCCTCGTGCCACATCGCGCGCAGCCCGGACGGGGCAACGATCTCCACTCGTTCGTATCCGCGCGC
>JBFMFA010000155.1:0-6953 GCA_040753195.1 Gemmatimonadota bacterium
GAAAGACGGCGGTGCCACCACAATCGACGGGCGCGCCGCCCGCGCTGTGCTCCTGACGCCGATTAAGGATGCGTCGTTCACGAAGGCGACGGTGTGGATCGATGTCGAAAACGGGAAGCTCCTGCAGTTCGAGGCTGACGAAGTAAGCGGCATCACGCGCAAGGTGCGCATCACCAGCTTCACGCCTAACGCGAGTGTGAGTAACTCGGCGTTCGTTTTTACGCCGCCAAAGGGCGTCCGCGTCGTCGATAGAAACTCGATCGGCTAGCAGTTTACGTGTACGGCGGCGGCAGCCGGCGCAGCCCAGATCCTCAGGGCGCTAGTTCCGCGCCGACGCTCCGTTGCCGTTCGCCGGCGGGGGATCGCGCGGCGTAACGCGCGCCAGCAATTCGTCGCGCGAGCGCACGCCCGCCATAAAGCCAACGGCCGTGCGGACAACGAGATCGCGCTGCGCCGAACGACGTGCCTCCACGGCCGCTCCAAACACGATGCGCGCGATCTCCGAGGTCATGAGGCGCGAAATGAAGTCGCCATTCGCGTCAAACGCCGAGCGGTCGAGTCGCACCGTGCGCAGCTGAAGCACGCGCCAGAACTCCTCGCGCATCGCGGGCGTCACCGTAAAGTCCGCCGACCTGATGGCGCCACTGCGGCGCACATCCACCGCGTATGCCGTCAGCGCATCGCGAAACGCCGGGATCGCGCTCCCTAACGACGAGCTGAGATGGACCTCTTGATTGAAGAACGCCGAATCGAACGCTTGAGCGTCGGGGACGATGCCACCGCCACCGTAGACTGTGCGTCCTCTGTCCGTCTTGAACGCGGGCCGCGCCGCTTCGCTCACGTCGTCGTCCTCCTCCTCCGCGACCCTCTTGTCGATCGAGCGACCGACGGGTGTGTACCAGCGAGCCGTCGTTAGGCGCACACCGGCGCCGCTCGGCAGCGGAAAAAGCGATTGTGCGCTCCCCTTGCCATACGACGTCGTCCCCATGATGACCGCCCGATCGTGATCCTGCAGCGCCCCGGCCACGATCTCCGACGCACTAGCCGACCGTTCGTCGATCAACACGATGAGCGGGAGCTGGGCCCAGAGCTGTTTCCCTGTGTCCGCGTAGACGCGATTCATGTCGCTCGTACGGCCACGCATCGTGACGATCGTCTGCCTGGGATCGAGAAACAGTTCGGCGACGGCCACACCTTGGGCCAATACCCCACCCGGGTTGCCGCGCAGGTCGAGAATCAGGGACCGCATCCCTTCTTTGAGCAACGAGTCGACCGCGTGCCGCACCTCCAGTTCCGTCGAGTCGTTGAAGATGTTCACGTCGATATATCCCGCGGCGTTCGCCATCATCAGCGCGCGACTGACAGCGCGGCGATAGATTTCCCCTCGCGTTAGGCGGTGCACGATCGGCTCCGCCATACCGGCGCGCTCCACCGTAACGGTTACCGCCGATCCCGGGTCACCGCGCAAAGCGCGCGTGGTCTCTTCGACAGGCCAGCCTTTGGCTGACTTTCCATCGATCTCCGTAATCCGATCGCCCGCCTTGATGCCGGACCGCTCGGCCGGAGAGCCCGGGATTGGGACGGTGACGGTGGGCCAGCCATCGCGCAAATCGACCCGCAGCCCGACGCCGGCGTATTGAGCGGCCGCGCGTTCCTCGATGCTGCGGAAGCGGTCTCTCGTTAGGTACGTCGTGTACGGATCGTCCAGTTCCTCCAGCAATCCGGCAACCGCACGCTCGTACAGGGCGCCAGCTGACACGCTGTCGATATAGCGCTCCTGAACGATCTGCAATACGGCGTCGACGAGCGATCGCGATACGGAGGGACTCTCCGCAGGATGCAAGCCGCGCGCGATGAACCAACCCCCCGTTGCGAGGGAGGCGGCCATAATGGCCAGCGTGGCAAACGCGCGTGAACGCGGAGACTCTGTCACGTTAGGAGTGTGACGCTGCCAGAGCGCCGAAGGTTTGCGGCACGTGCTTGATCAGGACGTCCAGCACGCGGCGTTCTACCACATCTTCGGGCCCCGCCGCATCCAGCAATTCTATCCGGCCGGCCTCCGGGTGTTCCTTTTGCCACGGGCCGGTCGCAAAAAGCCGAAACGCCTCGCGCACTCGAGCATGAAACTCCCGCTCATTGCGCTCCAGCCGATCATGGCCGCCTCGCTTCATGGCGCGCATGAGCCCCTCCTCCACCGATAGATCGAAAATCAGGGTGAGGTCGGGCACGAGCCCCCCGGTGGCCAGGCGATTCGCCGCGCGCACATCCCCCTCGTTAAGGCCGCGACCCGCAATCTGGTATGCATACGTAGCCAGAAAGAAACGGTCGCACAGCACGACGGTCCCGTCATCCAGTGCTGGTCGGATCACGTGCGCCACGTGCTGCGCCCGCGAGGCGATGAAAAGCAGCGCTTCGGCTGCCGGCGTCAGGTCGTGCGACGAGTGCAAGACGATGCCGCGGATATCGTCACCAACCGGGGTGCCGCCAGGCTCTCGGACCGTTAGGCATGCCGTGCCCGCGTTATGCAGGCGTTCGGCCAAGCGACGGATCTGCGTCGATTTGCCGACTCCTTCGACACCATCGAAAACGACAAAAGTGCCCTGTTCGGTCACGTGAGCGTGATGATGGGACTCGCCGCACCTGCCTTCATCCCCTCGGAGATATGGCCATTCACCTGGATCATCAGCTTGTCGAAGTTCTCCTGCGCGGCGATCGCGCGCTGGTACGTTGGATTCGCCTGAACTTTCGTGAGCAGCTCATCGAGCTCGCGCTCCATCTCTTCGGACGGCTCCTGTCCGCGCTGCAGCATCCGCTGTGCGTCTTGGCGCAGTTGCTCCATGCGATTGAGCGCGGTCACGGCGTCGCGGTCGTTATGCAACGCTTCGTTCGCGCGCTTGACGGCCTGATACTCCGGGCTCTGACCGATCAAACGGCCGAGGTCTTTTGCTTTTTGGTCTAGCACGTGAGGTCAGAGCCAAAGGTCAATGGTCAAAGCGGGCGAGCGCCCAGGACATACCGCTCTCGCCCTGAGAAATCGTCGTGCACCGTCACTCCGCTGAAGCCACTCGCCCGCAACTGTCCAGCGACGCGCTGAGCGCGACGTGAGTCGACCTCGAACGCGAGCAACCCTCCGGGCTGCAGCACGCGCGAGGCGTCAGCGATGATCTGAAAAGTATGCGCGAGCCCTTCGTTATCGGACTCCAAGGCCTGATGTGGCTCCCAGTCGATCACCGACGCCGGCAGAGAGTTCATTTCGTGGCGCGCGATGTACGGAGGGTTCGAAACGATGGCCGCTATGCAGTCCGCCGGCCGAAGCGTCTGGAGCAGATCGCCACTCCGCAACTCGACCGGGCAATTCAATCCGGGCTGTGCGCCCACGTTGCATCGGGCGACGACGAGGGCATCCTCTGAGATGTCACTTGCAATCACGCGTTCGAATTCACCCTCCGTCGCAAGCGCAAGCGCGATGCACGCAGACCCGCAGCCGATATCGGCCACCACGCCGCGACCGCTCGTCCGCGTGAGCACCAGCTCCACGAGCAGCTCCGTTTCCTGTCGCGGAATGAGCACGCGCTCGTCGACGTTCACAGTCAGGTGTCTGAATGCCGCCTTGCCGACGGCGTATGCGAACGGCATTCCGCGTGCGCGACGATAGGCGGCAGCACGAATCGCCTCACCGTCGAGGACTTCGTCGGCGTGTTCGACGGCCCAGAAGCGCGGCTTATCCAGGACCGCGGCGATGAGATCCCGCGCCTCGTCATGCGGCCGGTCAACGCCGGCATGATCCAGAAGCGTCCCGACCTCCGCGCGCAGCGCACGCACCGTGACTGGCAGAGCAACAACGCTCATTCCCCTCGCACCTCGCGTCTCGCGCCGTGCGCCTCGTCGTCTCCGTTACCGCCGAGCTGCTCTTCGACGTTCGCCATCTGCAGACCGTCGATGAGCTTCGCGATGTCACCGTCCATGACGCGCGCGAGGTCATGCAGCGTTAGGCCGATGCGGTGATCGGTGACCCGGCTCTGCGGGAAGTTGTACGTTCTGATTTTCGCCGAGCGGTCTCCCGTGGAGACCTGCGAGCGTCGCATGCGTGTGCGCTCGGCTTCCTGCTCGGCGATCCTGAGATCGAGCAGTTTCGCCCGCAACACTTCCATCGCCTTCGCCTTGTTCTGGATCTGCGAGCGCTGGTCTTGCTGCGATACGACAACGCCCGTGGGCAGGTGCGTAATCCGCACGGCGGAGTCTGTCGTGTTGACGCCCTGCCCGCCTGGCCCTGACGCGCGAAAGACGTCGATGCGCAGTTCTTTGTCGTCGATGACGAGGTCGATTTCTTCGGCCTCGGGGAGCACCGCCACAGTGGCGGCCGAGGTGTGGATGCGACCCTGCGCTTCGGTTTCCGGCACACGCTGTACGCGGTGTACGCCGGATTCCCAGCGCATGATGCCGAAGGCGCCATCCCCTTTCACTTTGAAGGACACTTCTTTGAGACCGCCTAACGTGCCTTCAGACATCGACATCAGCTCGACCTTCCAACCGCGCCGCTCGATAAAACGCGTGTACATCCGGTAGAGATCCGCGGCGAACAGAGCGGCTTCGTCTCCGCCGGTGCCGGCGCGGATTTCTACGATACAGGGGCGCTCGTCCAGCGGATCGTGCGGAATGAGGAGCGGCTTCGCCTGCTCCTCCATCTGCTCGATGGCGCTCGTCAAGCGCGTCACTTCATTGCGGGCCTCAGCGGCGAGATCGGCATCGTCGATGTCCAAAAGCTCGCGCGCCTGCGCAAGCTCGTGCTCGGCTTTGCGCAGGCGCTCGGCGAGTTGAACCGTCGCTTGTAGTCTTTGGTGCTCGCGACCTAACGACGCCATTCGCTTCGCGTCGCGAACGGTCGCTGGGTCGCTTAGCTCCCGCTCAACCGTCGCGGCGCGTTGGATAGCTTCGGCGAGACGGTCACGAACGCTCAGGAGGTCTTTCCGCTGTACTTCTGCCGGAAGCGCTCAACGCGGCCTGCTGTGTCGATGAGCTTCTGCTTCCCCGTGTAGAACGGATGGCAGTTGGAGCAGATATCCAGATGCAACTCGGAGACGGTCGAACGCGTCGTCCAGCTGGCGCCGCAGGCGCATTTCACCGTCGCGGCGAAGTAGTCGGGGTGTATGCCTTCTTTCATTGGAGTCTCGGATTCAGGTCCTTGCAGAGCATGACAATATAGTGGGCCTGGGAAGTGTGTCGCAACCTCCATGATCACAACAACTTAGGTCGCCCGACGTCGGGACGGACTGAGGAGCGGCCGAACAATCGGATTCCGAACGTCTGGATTACGCGTCGGACGCGCTGGGCTAGGCCTACCTAACGATTTCGCCGAGGCCGATCTCGGTCAGCAGCGCTTGGAACCGGGGGTCCTCGCGTATCGCATCATACAGCGGCTCGACTGCCATGTGCTTGACGGCAGGATCACGCTCGTCCAGGGCGCGTCGGAAGAGTCCTAACGCGGTTTCGTGATCGCCGAGGTAAGTGTAGGCGGACGCCAGTTCGCAATACGGGACGTATCCCGGCTGGGCGTCGCGCACGCTGGCGGCCAAAGCAACGGCTTCGTTGCGCTGTCCAGCCGCCGCGAGCGCCGCGGCATAGACGGCGCGGTAGCTCGCGTCCTCGCTCGCGAGATCGACCGACCGCCGCAGAGTAATGACAGCAGAGTCGACCTTCCCCTGCACCAGAAACACACGACCCATGAGCGCCCACGCGAGTGCGAAGTCGGGCGTTTGATCGAGGACCGCTCGATATTCGGCAATCGCGCTGCTGTAGTCGCGCGCGAAGTAGCGGACTGCGCCCACCGCCGTATTGATGATGCGCGAGGTCGGGTCGAGGCGGCGCGCCCGCTCCATTTCGGCTGCCGCTTCACGGCCGCGGCCTTCGTCGGCGAGGTGAATGGCGAGCCACTGTCGCGCGGTCGCGTATTTGGGATTGAGCGAGATCGCGCGCCGATAGGCACGTTCCGCGCCCCGCCGATCGTGGTCATAGTCGTCGAGGATGGCGCCTAACGAGGCGTACGCCTCGGCCAGTGTGCTGTCCAGCGCGATCGCGCGCAGCGCGGCCGTTTTGGCGTTGGCGAGCCCGACGCGCGCCGGAACGTTGCCGTAGTCCGGGAGGAGCTGCCACGTGTCCGAGAGGCCCGCATACGCCGATGCGTAGCGAGGGTCCAGGGCAATAGCCTCCTGAAATGCGGTCAAGGCGCGCCACATACCAGTGGTGGTGCGGCCATTCCAGTCGTGTCGGCCCCGCAGATACGCTTCGTACGCTTGCGTGTTGTCGGTACCACGACGCACCAGGCGCGGCGGCAGGTCGCGCATGAGCTCATCGCCTAACGAGGCAGCTACCGTGCGCGCGATCTCCTCCTGGACGGTGAAGACATCCGCCATCGCGCGGTCGAACTCCTGGGACCAGAGATGATAGCCGCGCGTCGTCTCGATCAGCTGTGCGGTGACGCGCAACCGGTTGCCGTCGAGCCGAACGCTCCCCTCCACCACCGCTCCCACACCCAGTTGGCGCCCCACATCGCGCACGTCCACGCCACTTTGCCGAAACTGGAACGACGACGAGCGCGAGGCCACGCGCAGCCCGGGAATGCGCGCCAGCGCGTTGAGCAGCTCTTCCGTCAAGCCGTCGCTGAGATGCGCCTGGTCACCTCGTGGACTGAGATCCAGAAACGGCAGGACGGCAACGGACGCCTCCACCGGCGCCGCACGCCAGGGGCCTAACGAGTACGCGCCGACGGCGAGGAGCGGTAGCAGCACCACGGCCATGAGCCAGCGGAGGCGCCGCGGCCGGGGTGCTGCCGGCGCTGCCGTCACCGCGGCTGGACTTCGCCCCGGAGGCAACTCGCGTGTGTGGGCTGCCGGTTGGGCGCGCATGCGCGCGGCAAGCGCCGCCACCTCCGGGCTGGGCTCCGCCCCATAGTCCTG
>JBFMFA010000156.1:0-6937 GCA_040753195.1 Gemmatimonadota bacterium
TGGACGATCTGTCGTGCGGGCAGGGCGACATACGCGTTGTCTACAACGTCGGCGGCACGTGGAGCTACAATGAAAGCCTGACTGTCGACGTGGACCCGCCAGCTCGGGAAACGTGCGCGGTGCAAGGGACGATGACGATCCTGCAGGACGGTGACATCTACATTGGCACCGCAAAGGAGACCGTCACGTGCACGTGGTATCCGGGAGATGGTTCTCCTCCAACCACCGTAGTCATCTCGGCGACCGGTCAAATCCGGAATGGGCTGATAACAGGGGATCGTTTCAGCCACGAAGGCTTCTTCACTGCGCCGGGACAGAATGATGAGGTATGTCGCACGACGGGCACGCTGACTGGCACCGACGGCATTGCCGCGACGACATCCGGCACGGTCGAGTGCGAGGATGAGATGGATTTCTACTCGACGGGACCAAGCCACGGGACGCGGACTGGTGGGATGAACGTCAGCCCGGGCATCAATCTCCGAGGCAATCGCACAATCCAACGTCAGAATCCGGCGCCGAACCGGTCGCCATTGTCTCGGAGGTCGCTCGTTAGGCAATAGGCGCCACTCGCTCGTGGCAGTCTCATCAGGGAGGCCGCGGCCCGTATTTCGCCTCTTGCCTCAGCGATGAGCACGTTTCGCGAGTGGTCCGCATTCGGGCACGGCCTTATTCGGTGGAGTCGTCGGCGTCTCGGCGACGCGGCGCTGGTGTGTCTAGCCGCGTTCGCCCTCGGCTGTAACGACGCCGGCCGCAACGAACTCGACAGGTCGTTCGCACCACAAAAGGTGAGAAGCGTCAAGGGGGTTGAAGTCCGCGCCTTGCGCAGTGCTATCGCGGAACGACTTCGGGCGCGTGGGGCCCTTCGTGTGGATGCCACCGATTGGAAACACGTTCGCGCGCTGTACGCGGAGTTCAGCGGTGGCCCAATCTGGCTCGACCATGACGGCCTGCGCGAGCGTCGATCCAAGACGCTCCTAACGGCGCTTCTCAACGCGTCAGAGGACGCGCTCGACATCGAGCGCTTTCCACTCGTCGAACTCGCGCGCGTGATTGAAGGCCTCCTGGGTAAACAACACCCGACGCCCGATCAACTCGCGGAGGTGGACATAACGCTGACGGCGACATACGCCGCGCTGGGCCGAGACCTACTGACTGGTCAGCTGACTCCTCGCGAGACGGCGCAGGACTGGTACATAACGACGACAGAATCGCAAATCGATAGTGCGCTTGCGCGGATTCTCCGAGATCACGACTTCGACCGGTCGATGACATCGCTGCGGCCGACCGACGAAGGATATGCCTCACTGCGGCACGAACTGATACGTTATCGAGAAATTGTGGCGGGTGGTGGCTGGAACGCGGTGCCTAACGGGAAGTCGCTCGAGCCGGGAGCTCCCGCTCCTCGAACAACGCTCGCTGCGCTCGACGCACGGTTGCGTGCGGAGGGGCTCCTGGACACCTCGCAGCGATCCGATGCCCCGCGCGCACGAGCGGTCTATGACCGCCAGCTCGCCACTGGAGTCGCGGAGTTTCAGAAGCGCCACGGGATTCAAGTGGACAGCATCCTCGGCCCGCAGACGATCCGGTCGTTGAACGTGCCCGCTGAATTTCGCCTCGCGCAGATCGCGGCCAACCTCGAACGGTATCGCTGGTTACCACGTGCGCTCGGCGCGCGCTACGTCTTCGTGAACGTTCCGGCCTTTCGGCTCGAGGCACACGATAGAGACGGGAGCGTGCTCGAGATGAAGGTCATCGTCGGCGCCGAGTACGAGAACCGAGCGACGCCCGTGTTTGCTGACTCCATGCAGTTCGTCGTCTTCCGCCCGTTTTGGAACGCAACGGATGCAATCGCCGAGAACGAGCTGTGGCCCCTGGTGGAGGCCGATCCGGAGTATCTCGAGCGCAACGACTACGAGATCGTGACCGAGAACGGGAAGGAGCGCATCCGCCAGCGCCCCGGGAAGAAAAACGCGTTAGGCGCGGTGAAGTTCATGTTCCCGAACAATTTCGACATCTACCTCCACGACACTCCGGAAGATCACCTGTTCGAAAAAGAAATACGGGCCTTCAGTCATGGATGCATCCGGCTGGAGAAGCCTGCGGAGCTAGCTCAATGGGTGCTCGGGTGGCCAGCGGAGCGCGTTAGGCAGGCGATGGAGGAGGGCCGGGATGACCGGCGCGTCGACCTCCCGGAGAAGATTCCTGTCTATATCGTCTACTTCACCGCATACGTGCGCGACGGTACCCTCCACTTCGCGCACGACCTCTATCAGCGCGACGAACGCCTGGCCCACGCGATCAGACGCGGAGCCGTTCCAAGCCCGGAAACGCTCGCGACGGTGCAGCGTTTGAAAAAGCTGGCCGAGGACTGAGTAGGCCGATCGCCTTCGGAAGCGCCCATGAAGTCTCTGACCCGACCCCGGGCAGAAGACTGCGTTCACACGGTGTCGCGGCGTGCTGGTCGTGACGTAGATTATGCCGGACTTTGGGGGACACGGGACGTAGCGCAGTCCGGTAGCGCACCTGAATGGGGTTCAGGGGGTCGCGGGTTCAAATCCCGCCGTCCCGACTTGCCAAACTGTTGTGCAGACTTGATTTAGTACACTTCATCCGCCGGCAATCCACGCCTCCGATCGACTATCGGAAGCATCCCGGAAGCCGGCGACGTGTTTCTGCGCAGGCCTCCCGTGTGCGGCTGCCGGTAGAGGCGCAGGTGAAACTCATGTTACTCCGATAGTGTACCACCGGTCATTCCCTTGACGGAATATGCACTAGAAGGAATATTGGACCCGTATGGCATGGGATGTGGAGTACACGGATCAATTCGGCGAATGGTGGGAATCTCTAACGGAGGACGAGCAAGATTCAGTTGCTGTCGGCGTAACCTTGATCGAGGAGCGAGGGCCACAGCTACCGTTTCCGCACAGTTCGGGAATAAACGGGTCGCGGCATGCACACATGCGCGAACTCAGGATTCAACACGCGGGGCGGCCTTACAGGGTCTTGTACGCGTTCGATCCGCGTCGCACAGCGATTCTGCTTATTGGTGGCGACAAAACTGGGAATGACCGCTGGTATGACGAGTTTGTCCCGCGGGCGGATGATTTATACGACGAGCATCTGAGCATTCTGAAATCTGAGGGTCTGATCGATGGCGAAAAAGTTTGATACACTGCGTTCGAAGATGGCGCCCGCGCGCCGCGCGGAGATCCGACGACGCGCCGATGCAGCGCTCGCTGAAATGCCATTACAGGAACTTCGTCTGGCGCGAAACCTGTCGCAGGCAACAATCGCGGAACTGCTTGAGACCAACCAAGCGAGTATCTCCAAGCTCGAGCATCGCATGGATGTCTACGTCAGTACTCTCCGGAGCTACATCCAGGCCATGGGCGGTGAACTAGACATCGTCGCTCGTTTCCCGGACGGCAGTGTTCGAATCAATCAGTTCGAGGAACTCGGTCGCAATTCAGCTGCGCGGGACCGAGTCCCGGCGTAAGCGATTGCTAGCGTGACGGATCGGTCGTCAGGAGCCCGGCAGCTGAGCCGCCTAACGATGCAGAGTACGCGTTAGGCGCGTCGAGTACGCGGGAGCTAGCGATCCGACTGCCATTCTATTCGGTTCCGAGGAAGCGCTCGACAATCTTCGGCAGCGTCGGATCGAGGACGAGCGTGTGGTGCGTGGTGTTAGGCACGATGGCGAACTGGTTTGCCGGCCGCAGTGAGCCATCGAGCCCGGCATCGCGCTGACCGCCGCCTAACGCCTTCCAGAACTCGACCATGTGTTCGGGCCTGACCATATCAGCGTCGGCAAAGACCAGCAGTGTGCGAGCCCGAACCTTGGCGACGTCAGCGCTCCAATCAAAAGGACGTTTGGTCAGCTCACCGACCTTCCTGAAGAGGTTTATCCAATCGACATCGGGATACGCCTGGCCTAACGGCGTTGCCTTGATGCCACCGCCGATCACCTCAGCGTTGGCCTCCAGCTGCTCTAAGGCCGCGATGACCTCCGGAAACGCGCCGTCCTGACTCATCCGCGCGGACACGAGCACGAGCCGGTCGACCACGTCCGGATGGCGGATGGCGGTCTGCAGCGCGACGCTCGAGCCGAACGAGTAGCCCATGACGTCGGCCTTGCCGAGCTTCAGATGGCGGATCAGAGCGGCGACGTCGTCGCCTAACGATTCAGCGCGCAATGGCCTGTCGCTGTCTGGCGAGCGCCCATGCCCCTGGAGATGCGGGGCGATCACCCGTCGGCTCTTGGCCAGTTCTCCCTGATTGCTCCCGAAGCTGTCTGGGGTGATGCCCCCGTGAAGAAGAATGAGCGGCTTGCCGGCGCCATGCACGCTGTAAAAAATGTGCTGGCCATTAACGTCGGCAAAATTCGCATTCTGCATGGCGCGGGTCTCCTTGGCTCGAACGGGAAAAGTGGCAGTCAGTACTGCGGTCGCTGTGGCAGTCTTCAGGAAATCGCGTCTGATCATCTCGTCCTCAGGTCGCGCCGACCCCACGCGATGAACAGGGCGACCGCGGCGAGCAGGGAATGAACCCAAATCACGCTGACTTCACCGCGAGCGATGTGGAACGCAATCGCCAGAATCATGATCGTCGCCAAGCCGAGTGCCGCTAACGGCATGAGCCACTGGGCGATCCGCGTCGCAGCAGGAATGATGAGTCCCAATCCACCCGCTATTTCAGCGTAGCCGATGAAGAGACTGAGCGCGCGCGGCACATCGAGCATCCAGGTCGCCTGCTGCGACACTTCCTCGTAAGGCGCGAGCGCGTGTGAGTACCCAACCATCGTGAACCAGACGCCGAGTCCAGCCTGGAGCACCCAGAGCGCGATGCGCAGTCCCCGTCTCGTGGTCGACGTCATTGCGCCTCCGGCGAGATCGTACTCGGCAGATCGAATGCGTCGAGCATTTCGCGCAAATCGAACGCGAGAATCTCGGCGACACGACCACCTTCGATACGCAACACGTCGATCATGAACGCGTGGTAGTGCGTGTCCCCGGGCTTTCTCAGATAGTTGACGACAGCGGGCAAGCGGTTCGCCGATGTGATGACGCACTTGAAATCGTCGTACGGTGCTTGGCCAAACCCGCCCTCGACGATGGCGTCCACAATCGCCCTGTTACCAACCCACGCGTTAGGCGACGGCGGCATCGAGAAGCGTGCGTCATCGCGCAAGAGTCTCGTTAGGGCGTCAGTGTCGAGCCGTTCGGTGGCATCCGCGTATTGCTTCACGAGGTGCATCTCATCCTCGCCGAGCGCTTGCGACACCGGCGTACTGTCGCGCCTCGGCTGGTGACGCTTTAGCGTCGCACGCGCACGCTGGAGAGCAGCGTTGATCGACGCCGTGCTCGAGTCGAGCAGCGTCGCTGTCTCCTGCGCCGACCATTCGAGAACATCACGCAGGATCAACACTGCACGCTGCTTCGGCGGCAGGTATTGCAGTGCAACAAGAAACGCGAGCTCGATCGTCTCGCGGCGAATGACCTTGGCATCCGCATCGCGCTGTCCTGCCGTATCGATCTCGAGGAGCCGGTCGGGGAAAGGCTGAAGCCACTCGACATGAGGCACCTTGACATCCTCACCTGACGGAGTGCCCTGAGCACTCAGCTCGACGACGCGCCGATCGTGGCGCGCAAGAAAGTCGAGGCACGCATTCGTGGCGATGCGGTACAACCACGCCCGGAATGGAGCGCGTCCCTGATACGTCTCGCGCTTCTGCCATGCGCGCAGGAAAGTCTCCTGCACGAGATCCTCCGCATCCTCAAACGATGCGAGCATTCGGTAGCAGTGGACGTGCAGCTCGCGGCGGTACCGACGCGTGAGCTCGGCGAACGCCGTTTCGTCGGCCGTTAGGGGGACCGACGCCGCTGGTTTCCCCTCATGACCCATTACGCCTACCTCATCCATGTTCCTCTCATTCTGCGAACTGGAGGTATGACGGTCGAAGAGGTCAGAACTAATCGCTGCGTTACATTAGCCTCTTCGTTCAAGATCCGGCCGACGCGGGGAAGCATCGTACGCCCTTCGAACTGACGCCACGTCCATCGCCTCGCGAGGAGCCATGCGCGCTGAAGATACCTTGCACGAGCCTCACCACTCAGCATTCACACCCTCCAGCTCAGAGGTTGTTGTCGACCTCGAGGCTCGCGAAGCCAACTGGGAGATAGCTCCCGGACAGACAATCCGTGGCTGGACGTACAACGGTCAAATCCCCGGTCCCACGATTAAAGCGCGAGTAGGCGACACGGTCGTGGTTCGTCTGAAGAACAGCCTCGCCGAACCAACGACGATTCACTTTCATGGCATCCGATTGCCGTCTGCGATGGACGGTACCCAGGTCGTGCAGCGTACCGTTGCCCCAGGCGAGAGCTTCGAATACCGCTTTGAAGTGCCCGATGCCGGCACCTTCTGGTATCACTCGCATCACAACGAAACAGTGCAAGTCGAACGCGGTCTCTACGGCGCGGTCGTCGTCCGCGGCACCGACGAACCTGTCGTCGATCGCGAACGCGTCCTCGTGCTCGATGACATGAAGCTCAATCGAAAAGGCGAGTTCGCAAAATTCGGCGGCTGGATGGAGCAACACACCGGCCGCGAAGGCGACGTTAGGCTCGTGAATGGTAAATCCGAGCCAGAGTTGCGCGTTCCGGCTGGACATGCGGAGCGCTGGCGCATCGTGAATGCGTCGAACGCGCGGTATATCCGACTATCCGTCGGCGACCGGCCATTCTCGATCCTGGGAACGTCCGGTGGTTTGATTGAAGCTCCGGTAAAGGCGACCGACGTTCTGCTCCCTCCCGGTGATCGCATAGACATCGCGGTGGGACCATTTACCGAAGGCGAGCTGATGTCGATCGATTCGCTTGTCTACGATCGGCATGTTGGGAAGAAGAAACGCGAACGCTTCGCCACGCTGCACGTC
>JBFMFA010000157.1:0-6933 GCA_040753195.1 Gemmatimonadota bacterium
GCGGCGGCGGAATGATGGGACCTTCCATCGCGTTTGGAATGAACGTGTTTGGCTCACCGTTGGCAGCCGCGGGTTGCGTTCTGGCGACTGTTGGTGTCGGCTACGGCATTGCGCGAGCGATTTACACGAGCATCACGCGACGCCGGCGACGGGTGCTGCAGGAGATGACAGGACGGCTGGCGGATCAGGCGCGCCGCTCGCTGGCACCGACAACGCCGCTCCTCGGCGGCCGCGAAGCACGCCGGCTCCCTCGTTAGGCTCACATCCGCAGTTCCGGCAGATCGCGATACAAGTCGAGGGCCTGCGGGTTGGCCAACGCGTCGGTGTTTTTGACTGATCGCCCGTGAATCACGTTGCGCACCGCCAACTCCGTGATCTTGCCGCTGATCGTCCGCGGGATGTCGGCGACTTGCACGATAACCTTGGGCACGTGATGCGGACTCGTGTTGTCGCGGATCTGCCGTTTGATCCGATCGCGGAGCGCGTCATCCAGCGTTAGGTGGTCGCGCAGGCGCACAAAGAGGACGATGCGCACATCCGACGCGGTGTCGCCTGCGGGGCCAATTTCCTGGCCGACCACCAGGCTTTCCACGATCTCGGGAAGCTGCTCGACTTGACGGTAGATCTCGGCGGTGCCGATACGCACTCCGCCGGGGTTGAGCGTCGCGTCGCTGCGGCCGGTGATAATGAGCCCACCGTGCGGCGTGATCTCGGCCCAATCCCCATGGCGCCACACGTTTGGGAATGTCCCGAAATACGCGTCGTTGTACTTCGCATGGTTTGGGTCATTCCAAAACGCGACGGGCATCGAAGGGAATGGTTTGATGCAGACCAATTCACCCGGGGCGCCGCGCAGCGGCTTTCCGTCCTCCCCAAAAACCTCGACCGCCATTCCCAGGCCGCGGCACTGCAACTCGCCGCGCCTGACCGGTGCCGTCGGGTTGCCTAACGCAAAACACGAGATGATGTCGGTTCCGCCGGAGATGCTCGCGAGCTGGACGTCGTCCTTCACATCGCGATAGACATAGTCGAAGCTCGCCGGCGCGAGCGGACTCCCCGTCGAAAGGATAGCGCGCAATGGCGTCAGGTCGTGCGTCGTTCGCGGCTGCAACGCTTCTTTCTCCGACAACGCCAGGTACTTGGCGCTCACGCCCATAACCGTTAGGCGCTCCGCTTCAGCGATATGCCACAGGATGTCTTTGCGTGGTGCGAGCGGCGCCCCGTCGTAGAGAACCACGGTCGCCCCGACGGCCAGCGCGCTCACCAGCCAGTTCCACATCATCCAACCACACGTCGTGTAGTAGAAGAGGCGATCGTCGCGCCGCAGATCCGTGTGCAGCACGTGTTCCTTCTGGTGCTGGAGCAACGTTCCACCCGCACCGTGAACCATGCATTTCGGCAGGCCAGTCGTGCCTGACGAGTACATGATGTACAACGGCTGGTCGAATGGCAGACGCTCGAACGCGGGCGCGGCGTCGCCGTCGGCCGTGGCGAGCCAATCCTCCCACACGAGTGTCTGTCGCGCCGTCGCGGGATTGCGCTCCAGCTCGGCGCGAGTTTCGCCAGCGTCGCGCAGGAAAGGAAGCACCACGAGCGCCTCCAGCTTCGGCAGCGCCGCGACGATGGACCGCACTCGCTCTAGTGTGTCGATCGATTTCCCGGCATAACGATAGCCATCGGTGGCGATCAGAACGCGCGGCTCGATCTGGCCGAAGCGATCCAGAACGCCGTTGACCCCGAAATCGGGCGAGCACGACGACCAGATCGCGCCAACGGTCGCGCTGGCGAGCATCGCGATGACGCCTTCGTGCGTATTGGGAAGGAACCCGCCGACGCGGTCTCCTGGCCGGATGCCTAACGTGCGCAATGCCGCCGCGGCGCGCGCCACGTCGCGCTGCAGCTCCTTGTATGTCAGCGCCGCGCGCCGTCCCTCCTCCGTCCAGCTCACGAGTGCTTCACGGCCGTCCGCGAAGCGCAGGAGGTTCTCGGCGAAATTGAGGCGCGCTCCGTCGAACCAGCGCGGGCCTAACGCGCGATCTGGCGGCGCAACACGGTCTCGCCCGATGACGACCGTATCCCATGGCTCAGACCCGGCCCGTTCTTCGGCCACGATGCCGCAGTAACGCCAGACCGCTGCCCAGAACGCGTCCGGATGGCCAATCGACCACGTGTGCAGCCGCTCGTAGTCGAGCGTCGCCTCCTGGCTGGCCGCTTCAGGGAAAAAGCGCCGCGCGAACGACACGAGCTGGCTCCCGGCAACGCGAGCCCGCGACGGCACCCACATCGGCGCGTGACCGCGAGGCTCGGGCGAAGTCACGCCGCTTCCGCGTTAGGCCAGCAGGTCGGCGCTGACCTCGGCGAGCGTGCGGCAGCCGCACAGCGCCATCGCGAGATCAATCTCGTCACGCAGCAGCGTCAGCGCGTCGACCACACCTTGCTCGCCATTGATCGCGAGACCCCACAGCACCGGGCGTCCCAACAACACCGCCCGAGCGCCTAACGCCAACGCTTTGATGACGTCCGTCCCGCGGCGGATACCGCCGTCGACGTACACCTCGCCGCGCCCCGCCACGGCGCGCATCACGTCCGGCAGCGCACGAATCGAGGGGAGCGCGGTGTCCAGCTGACGCCCGCCATGATTCGACACGACGATCGCGGCGGCCCCCTGATCGAGCGCCCGCTCGGCGTCATCGCCGCGCACAACGCCTTTGACGATCACGGGCAGGCCGGTGATCTCCCGGATCCACGCGATATCCTTCGGGGTCAGCGCGCTGTCGTGCGTGCGGGCGAGATGTTGCGACAGCGACGAATCGCCCGTGAGCTCCGTTAGCTCTCCCTCACCGGCGAGATCCGCGTTAGGCAAACGCAACCCATCAGGGAGGTGAAAACCGTGCCGCACGTCGCGCTCGCGCCGGCCCAGGAAGGGCGCATCCACCGTGAGCACAATGGCCTGATACCCCACGGCCCGAGCGCGCTCCAACAGCGCCTTCGTGACGCCACGATCTTTATAGATGTAACATTGAAACCACATCGGCGCGTCGCTGGCAGCACGCACGTCGGCCAGGCCGATCGTTGCCGTCGTCGAAACGACCATGATCGTGCCCAGCCGCTGCGCGGCGCGTGCCGTGGCGCGTTCGCCCTCGTTATGCACGAGCCGCTGCATCGCCGTAGGCGCGATGAGGACCGGAAACGCAACACGCGTCCCCAGCACCGACGCACTGAGATCCCGCATCGTGACGTCGACCATCGTGCGATAGCGCAGCATCATCCCGTCGAATGCGGCGCGATTGGCGCGCAGAGTGATCTCATCATTCGCGCCGCCGCTCAGATACCCTAACGCCGGTTCGGCAACCCGCGCGGCCGCGACGCGTTCGTAATCGAACAGATTGAGCAGCACTACCTCGCGTACCTGCTGGCGTCGCGTAATGGTGGCGTGCACGCCGGCCAGGCCGTGGGCCCCTGCCCGCCGAACGGTCCTCCGCCTGCGGCCGGCTGCCGCGGACCGCGCTCGAACCCACGCCGATCGCGCGGCACCGTCTCCGGATCTTCACTCGCGAGGTACACGAGCATCGCCGTCAGCGTGGCGTTATTCCGCAGATCATCCCAGACAATCTTGTCGAAGGTGTCACGCTGCGTGTGCCACGTGTATGTGCCGTAGTTCCAGTTGAGCGCGCCGAGTCCGAAGCCTGGGGCGCCGTAGCATATGAACGACGCATTGTCGGAGCCGCCGCCCGACGGGGCGCCGGGGAAGCCTAACGAAATCCCCTGCGTGAGATCCGGCGGAATCTGCGCGATCCAGCGCGCCAGGTTGCCGCTCGCCTTGATCAGTCCCTGCGCCGACATGTTCACGACGCGGCCGGTCCCGTTGTCCTGGTTGAAGAGCGCCTGCAGCCCCGTAACCACCTCCTTGTGATCCTCCGCCCACGCGCGCGACCCGTTGAGCCCTTGCTCTTCACCGCTCCAGTGCCCGACGATGATCGTCCGTTTCGGCTGCGGATACGCGAGCTTCAGGATGCGCATCGCCTCGAGCATCGTGATCGTCCCCGTGCCGTTGTCCGTCGTACCCGACCCGCCGTCCCACGAGTCGAAGTGTGCCGACAGCATGACGTACTCGTTAGGTTTCTCGCTCCCTTTGATCTCGGCAATGGTGTTGAAGACCGGCACGTCACCGGTGAATTGCGCTTCACTGCGCACGCGCAGCATCGGCGCCTGCCCGTGCTCGGCGAGACGGTAGACGAGGCCATAGTCTTCGCAGCTCAGATCGATCGCCGGCGCTTTCTCCTGGTACAGACTGCCGAAGACCTTTTGCACGCCCCAGCCGTTGGACCAGCGCGAGGCGATCACGCCGGCCGCGCCGGCCTGCTCCAGGCGTCTGCCTAACGTGCCCGTGCCGAGACCCACGGTGTATCCCGTGTTGGCCACGCGCCGGCTCCAGGCCGTCTGCGCCTTGTTGCGCTCGTCCTTGAGCTTGTCGAACGACGCCGTCGTGGCGAACTGCTCCCAATCCGCGTCGGGCCTGCACGTCGGCTGCAGCATGGAAACGAGCACGAACTTCCCTTTGACTTCCGGAAGCCACCTAACGAATGCGTTGCTGTCGGGCACTTCCGGGAGAATCACGACGCTGCCGGTGACGTCTTTGCCGCCCGTTCCCGGGCTCCACGCCAGCATCATCCCTTCGAGTGATCGGACACGCGGAGCGATCAGGTCCACGTGCGTAATGCCGCGCTGCCAACCCTTCCAGGTGCCGTACTGCTCGTTGCGCGCCGTGATGCCCCACGACGTATACTTGGCAACCAACCAGTCGTTGCCGCGCGGCATCCCCGGCGTGCCCGGTAGGCGCGGCCCGATGGAGTCGGAAAGAACCTGCGCCAGCGGATACACCTGCGAGCTGTCCATGCCCAACGTCCACAGCCGCCGGATGACAGGATCGCTCGACGGAAAGGCCTGGGCGCCCGCCACCGACGGCGCGGTCGCAAGCGATGAAGCGAACAGGAATGCGAGACGTCGCATAGGTTGATCCGAAAGGTTTGGACGCCGCCAATCTATGCCGCGCGAAAAGGCTACACACGGGCCTGGCCGTGCAGCTTTCTGTAGACAGCTCCCTCAGCCATATTCGACGGCCGACCTACCGCTATCGCGCAGGAGAATACCGATGAAGATCGCGTCGCTCGCCAAGACCGTTGCGACCCTGGCCTTTTGTGCGCATGCCGGCGCCCTCGCGGCGCAGTCGCCAACGCCCGTCACTCGAGTCGTCGCTGAACCCGCGCGCATCACCCTCAAAGCGGGCGATTCGGTCGTGGTCAAGCTGACGGCGTATGACGCGCAGGGAAATGTTGTGGCGAACGCACGCTATGGGATCAACGCGCCTTTCAATGCCGTAGCCGTGTCCGGCACGACGCTGCGCGGGCTGAAGGCCGGTTCCTACACAGCCGTCGCCCTCGCCCAGAGCGACCAGAACACGCCGCCGGTGACCGTTCAGATCCCTGTCCTGGTGACGTGGCCTGCGCTGACCAAGATCGAAATCACGCCGGAAGCGGGCCGGCTGTACACCGGGGTGATGCTCGCACACACGGCGAAGGGCGCACACGCGGACGGCAGCGTGCGGCCGAGCCTAACGGCGGTCTGGAGATCGTCCGATCCGGCTGTCGCATCGGTCGATCGGTTTGGGAACGTCACCGCCAACAAGCCCGGCACCGTGACGATTTCGGCGGAAGCGGAGGGTGTGACGGCTCAAATTCGCCACAGCGTCGCCGCTAATCCCGTCAACGCCATCGATCTCGGAATCAGCGAGACGACCGTGCGTACGGGTGACGTCGTCAAGCTCGTCGCCACGGCGAAGCGAGCGAACGGTTCCCCGGTCGCCGATGCCAAGATCGCGTGGAGCTACATCTACACGCCTGACGATACGACAGCGGCCCCGGGCGGTCCCGGCATCATCGATCACGTGATCGATCGGTATGTCTTCACCGCGAACCATCCAGGGCGTTTCACGCTCATTGCCCAATCCGGAAACATCACGGCGCGCACGGTCGTGGACGTCAAGCCACGCGACGTTAGGCGGCGCATCACCGTCACCGGCCGCGGCAGCATCAACCGCACCCACACCTCCGACCTCTGGCCGTGGACCGGAAAAGATGGTCGCGACTACGCCCTGGTCGGTACGTGGGGCGGCGACGGTTACGCGATGGTCTTCGACATCACGGATATGAGCAACATCGTCAAGACCGACTCCGTGCAAGTCGAAGCGCGTACGATCAATGATGTCACGGTTTCACCAAGCGGGCGCTACGGCGTACTCACGAAAGAAGGGGCAGCAAATCGCGTGAACGGCGTCGTGATTCTCGACCTCTCCACGCCGGCGCATCCCAAAATCGCGTCGGTGTTCAGCGAGGACCTGACGGGTGGCGTGCATAACGTTTTCGCGACCGACGATTATCTCTTCGCGATCTCCGGCGGCCAGAAGTACATCATCATCGACATGAAGGACATCACCAAGCCGCGCAAAGTCGGTGAATACAAACATCCTAACGCTTACATCCACGACCTTTGGGTCAACGACGGGATCGCGTATTCGGCGCAGTGGCCCGTTGGCGCGGTGATCGTGGACGTCGGCAATGGGAAGTGGGGCGGCACCGTTGAAAAGCCCAAGCTGATCAACGTCTTCAACGTGAACAGCGGTCACGAGATTTATCCGTACTTCCAGAAGGCGACGGGAAAAGCCTACCTCTTCCTCGGCGATGAGGAGATGAGTCGTCAGGGTCGCGTGTGGGAAGGAACGAATTACTTCAACGCCATGACGACGCCCGGCGGCATCGCGCAGACGTCAGGCGGCTACACGCATATCGTCGATATCACCGACCCCATGAATCCAAAGAAGGTGGGGCGCTACCACCTCGAGGACTACGGCTCGCATGACATCATCGTCGAGAATGA
>JBFMFA010000158.1:0-6891 GCA_040753195.1 Gemmatimonadota bacterium
CAAAGCCGTTGCTCGAACGTCTCCGCTCGGCGCACGAGGCGTTGCAGCAGAAGATTCGGGCCTGCCTAACGAAGTAAGCGTTCACAAGCGCGACGCAGGGCAGGAGTCTGTGACTCATCTCACACTCCTGCCCTTGTTTTTTGGGTGAGCTGGCGTAGCGCCCAACGTCCTCAGCCTTTCGCGTCGGCTCCGGCACATCCATTGCTTTCCTCTAGTAGTAGTCCCAGAGGTCAGCGGACTTGTACGAGTTCTCAGAGCGCCCTAACGCGCCAGATTAACTCGCTACAACTCGTGTAGCGCGTTCGAAGAAGAAGTGTTGCGATTCCCCTGCCTCCTCGTCGAGCGCGAGAGAGCCAAAAAAATCGACAAAGGCGGAACAATGTTGCGCTCAATGATGGTGGTGGCTGTGGTGGCAGTCGGCGTTGCATGCGCGTCGTCGCAGCAAACGGTACAGTTCGGTGATGGAGGCGGAACCGCTTACCGCAGCGATGTGGTCACCTTCGACGAACTCTCACGGACGAAGGAAAGCGCCGCGAATCTCTATCAGGCGCTCGAGCGTATCCGGCCGTCGTTCGTTCGTCCACGCTCGACGGGACGGATCAATCGCTCCGCAGCATCTCAGATCGACGTTTTCATCAACGGCGGATACGCCGGCGACGGCAGTGTGCTACTTACGCTGCATCCATCACACGTCGCGAGCATTCGCATGGAGCGGCGCAGCCAGGCATTCGTGAAGCATGGTCCGTGGCTGCGCGGCGAGAACGTTCTTTACGTCACGCTGCTTCGCTGACCGAGGTGTGAGGGGCGCAAGGCGCAAGGCGTAAGGCGCAAGGCGCGAGGAACCTGTCCCTTACGCCTTACCCCTCACGCCTTACGCCTGCTAATCAGCCCACTTTCCACCGAGCATTCACCGCACGCGACAGGTCGTTGTCTAACAACGCCGCACGGACGGCTTCCGCGATCTCGATCGCCACGTTCACCTGCGCTTCGGCCGTCGACGCGCCAAGGTGCGGCGTGAGGACCACGTTAGGCAGCGCGCGGAACGGGTGATCGGCCGGTAGCGGCTCCTGGCTATACACGTCGAGTGCTGCTCCTGCGATCTTCCTGTTCTGCAGCGCGTTGAGCAGCGCGGTCTCATCGATCACGCCGCCACGAGCGACATTCAGCACGAACGCCGTCGGCTTCAGCTTCGCCAGCTCCTTCTCACCGATGAGTCCTTCCGTTTCGGCCGTGAGCGGAACGTGAACCGAAAGGACATCGGCTCGCGTCAAAATGTCATCGACCGCGGCGGTCTCGACGCCAAGCGCGTCGACGCGCTCCGGGGTCAGGAACGGGTCGGAGACCAACACCTTCATCCCAAAGGCTCTTGCTCGCACCGCAACCTCGCCACCGATGCGTCCGGCGCCGATCAACCCCAGTGTTTTCCCGAACAGCTCCACGCCGGTGAACGATTTGCGATCCCACTCACCGTTGCGCATGGAGCGATCCGCGGCGGGAACGCGGCGCGCGAGCGCAAGCAGCAGCGCCATGGTCAGCTCCGCGGCTGAGACGGTGTTGCCGGCGGGTGCCGTGAGCACCGGGATGCCGCGTTCAGTTGCGGCATCGACGTCGATGGTGTCGACACCGACGCCGGCTCGGCCGATCACTTTTAGCCGCTCGGCGCGGCTCAGTGAGTCACGCGTGATTTTCGTCGCTGAACGAACCAAAACCGCGTCGCACTGGGCCATCGCGTCGCGGAGCTCATCCGCTTTCAGGCCGGTCTTCACCGTGAGCCGAAAGCGCGGATCGGAGGACAACGGCTTCAGCGCATCGAGCGCGATGGCGTCCGCCACGAGGACGTCGAACGTTTTTGTCATGTCGGCGCTCCGCGTCAGGACGTGAGGACGCTGCCTAACGCTTCCAGCAGAACCTCCAATTCGTCCAGTGTGTGCTCACCCATGTGTCCGATGCGGATCATGAGGTCCTTTTGGTCGCCATACCCCGGTGCGATGACGAAGCCTTTTGCTTTCATCGCGCTGTTGATTGCCGAACCCGTCTTCCCTTCAGGTGCACGGATGCAGGTCACCGTTGGAGAGCGGAATCCTTCCGGTGCGAGCAGCGAGATGCCGACGCCGCGTTCGCGCATCTCGTCGACCCACGCCCAGGTGCGCTTGGCCATCTGCTGATGCCGCGCCCAGCGCGCTTCGATGCCCTCGGCCATGATGTGGTCAACCTGCGTCTGCAGCGCGAATAGCAGAGAGACGGCGGGAGTGTTTGGCGTTTGGTTCTTTCGGATGTACTTGTCGAACTCGATAAGGTCGAAGTAGATGCCGCGATCTTTTTTCTGCTTCGCGCGTTCGAGCACGTTCTCACTGGCGGTGCAGAAAGCGAGGCCCGGCGGAAGTGCAAACGCTTTTTGCGAACCCGTGAGGATGTAATCGAGCCCCCACGCATCGGTCTCGACGCGGGCACCAGCCATGCCGCTGACGCTATCGACCAACAACACGACGTCGCCCGCTGCGTGCGCGGCCTTCGCCAGTTCTTCGATGGGATTGAGCGCGCCAGTGGCCGTTTCCGAATGAACGACCGTGACGGCGTCGTAGTCTTTCCCTTTCAGCGCGGAGGCAAGCTGATCGGCTGTGAAGCCGCCGCCTAACGGCGCTTCGAGCTTGTCGGTTTCGATGCCGCAAGCCAGCGAGATGCGATAGAAACGATCGCTGAAGGCGCCGTTCACGAGGGACAGCACTTTCCTGCGAGCGCCGTTGCGGATCGCGGCTTCCATTAAACCGGTGGCCGACGAGGTCGAGATGTAAATCGGTCGCTGCGTGCGGAAGATTGCCTGCAGACTCGGCTGGACGGCGGCGAGGAGCCCTTCGATGTCTTTGCCGCGGTGACCGATCATCGGCTTGGTCATCGCCTGAAGGACGTCAGGGAGGACTTCGGTCGGACCGGGAAGGAAGAAGCGACCGAAGCTCGAGGTCGGGCGCGCGGTTGACGGAGCGGGGGCAGGGATTGTGGTCATGGGAGTAGGCACTCAATACGTGAGCGCACGCGCGCTCGCTGAGAAAGGATCATACGTGAATTGTGCGCCCGAGCACGGCGAGCGCAGCCTCTTTTGTGGCCTCGGACAGGGTTGGATGCGAATGCACGGTAGCCGCGACGTCGTCAGCGGACGCGCGATACTCCATCGCCAGCACGACTTCCGACATGAGCTCGGACACGTTAGGCCCGATCATATGACAGCCTAACAACTCGTTCGTCCGCGCGTCGGCGATGAACTTCACGAAGCCGCTGGACTCACCCATGGTGCGTGCGCGACCGTTGGCTGAAAAGGGGAAACGGCCGACGCGGATGTCAGCGTTTTCCTTGCGCGCTTCGGCTTCCGTCGCGCCGACGCTGGCGATCTCGGGCCACGTGTAGACGATGCTCGGAATGGTGTGGTAGTGCATTGCGGCCTGGTGGCCGGCGATTACCTCGGCTGCGACGACACCTTCTTCTTCGGCTTTGTGGGCGAGCAGCTTGCCGCCCACCGCGTCACCGATCGCGTACACGTTCGGTACGTTCGTGCGCATCTGCGCGTCGACCTGGATCTCGCCGCGTGGGCCGGTGGCGATGCCTAACGAAGCCGCGTCGATGCCGGTGAGCGCAGGGCTGCGGCCGACGGAGACGAGCACACGATCCGCCTGCAGGGTTTCGCTGCTCCCGTCTTTTTCAGTGGTGATCGCAACGTAGCCGTCTTCGGTCGAGGCGCCTCTCACGCGCGTGCCCACGCGGAGGTCCATGCCCTGACGTCGAAAGACGCGATCTGCCTCTTTGATGACGTCGGCGTCGTTTCCCGGCAGGATCGTCGGCATCAGCTCGACGACGGTGACCTTAGCACCCAGCCGTCTCCAGACAGAGCCAAGTTCGAGACCAATCACCCCTCCGCCAATCACGATCAGGTGCTTCGGAACCTCTGCGAACGTGAGGGCGCCGATGTTCGAGACGACGCGTTGTTCGTCAAACTTGAGGAAGGGGAGCTCAATCGGGGTTGATCCGGTCGCGATGATGACGTTTTTCGCGGCGAACGCCTGGGTGGCGCCCGAGTCGTCGCGGACCTCCACGACGTTGCCTGCTTTGAGGGTCCCGCGACCTCGTGCCCAGGTGACTTTGTTTTTGCGAAAGAGGAATTCGACGCCCCGCGTATTTGCGCCAACGACCTCATCCTTACGCTTTAGCATCTGCGCGAGGTCGAGTCTGAGCCCATCGACGCCGATGCCGTGTTCCGCGGCGTGGTGATTGAGGAACTCGTAATGCTCGCTGGATTGGAGCAGCGCTTTGGACGGGATGCAGCCGACATTCACACAAGTGCCGCCCAGCGTCTTGTCCATCTCGACACAAATGGTCTTGAGGCCAAGCTGAGCAGCTCGAATGGCGGCTACGTAACCACCGGGCCCGCCACCGATGACAACCACGTCGGCGGCGGAGTGCCCTTCTGAGGTTGCCGCGACCTGCGAATCGTCCATAGGGGCCGAAAAAAGTAGCGGGTGTGGCCCGTAATGGCGACCACACCCGCTACCCCCTCAAACAGGCGACCGGCGTTTACGCAGCGCGGCTCGCCCTATCGGCACGCATCGCAGTGAACTCCCCACGGCGTACCGTCCCCTTCCAATTCGGCAACTTTGTGTAGTAGCTGCCGTCTATTCTCGATCCCGTGCGCAGTCCTTCGAGCACGGTGATGACTTCAGTGTTTTCCCGCGGATCGTAGTAAGGGCCGATCAGCGCGACGAACGCGCGCTCATTCGCGTCGAGCAGGCGGACCCCCGTCGGCTGCACGTCAGCCGCCACAAAGAAGAGGAAGCGGCCAGCGACTGCGGCGTCGGGCGAACTATCGCGCACGAGCGTGAATGGACGGACTACACCGGAGCCGTCCGTGAAGTTTCCACGCCATGTTCCGGCGAGCGCGCGAATGGCCGCTGGATGCGAGTCCATTTCGTTACGCGCGGGTGGCAGTGGTGTGAAGGCGAAGTTCTGCATAGCGAGAATCCTGTTGCGTCTACGGCACGGAGCGGGGGAAAGATTCAATTTCTTTCACCTTCACTCTACGCCATTGGATGCTCCTTCGAGGAAAAGGGTTTACAACGTCGCTGTAACGGGCGTGTTCGCGTGAGGCGGCGTGTGTCAGCGAAAGGTCAAGGCCGTTCAAGCGTCTCGTTTGCACGACACATAGGGCGGCGGGATCCACCTACAAGTGCGCTGCAGCGCCTAACCAGCGGCCGGTGGCGAACGCGGCGGCACGATGCAGAACAGATGCTTAACGAGTAACGTGATCTCGAAAAGAGCTTAACGCAGAGAGCGCAGTTGGGCTGATCGTGGTGAGCGCTGCCGTCAACTTTGTGCAAGGACTTGAATTGTGAGCCAGGCAACGAAAGTACGGTTGTAAGTTGTCTCATACCCTGCCATGTCGACCGTCGTCGCCAACGGAACCTACTTCGGCCGCACCCTGCTTGTTAGGCAGTACGCCGGTCTCGCGCTAGCCGAAACGCAGTACAACGCAGGTGCCGTCGTGCCGCAACACGCGCACGAAACCGCGTTGTGCGTACTGGTGCTCGAAGGGGCCTTCGAGGAGCAGTCGGAGCGGCGCCGCGACACATGCGCGCCAGGAACGTTGCTGTTCCTTCCTGCCGGCGCCGAGCATGGACATCGATTTTTGGCACGACGCTCCCGTGCGTTCACTGTGCAGTTTGGAACGGAATGGACGGAGCGGCTCATTGCCTGCGACGTCCGCCTGCCGACCGCCGGTCAGATCCAGACCAGTGGCGCCGCGACGTTGAACGCCGCGCTCCTGTATCGCGAGTTCAGGCGCGGAGACGACACCACCCTCGCGCTGGACGAAGGGGCCGTGCAGACGCTCGATGGGATTGCCGGAGGCACACAGCGAGACTATCGCGACGCCAAGGCGCCGTGGCTGCGCCTAACGCGCGATTATATCACGGCGCACTGTCGCGATTCGTTTTCACTCTCGCAACTGGCACAACTCGCCGGCGTACATCCGGCGTATCTCTCACGCGCGTTCCGACGCCACACCGGAGAGACGCTCACGGCCTGTGTGCGGCGTCTGCGCCTCGAGCACGCCGCGCAGCGTCTGGCGCGCGAGCGCGTCTCGATCAGTTTAATCGGTTTGGACGCGGGCTTCGCCGATCACAGCCACTTCACGCGCGAATTCAAGCGCGCGACGGGAACGACCCCGCAGGCGTACCGCGAGCTGTTTAGTCCAGCGCGAGCAGGGCGGGGTCTTCCATCAGCTCTTTGATCCTAACGAGGAAGAGCACCGCCTGCTGACCGTCGATGATGCGATGGTCGTAGGATAAGGCAACGTACATCATCGGTCGGATCACGACCTGACCGTTCATCGCGATGGGACGCTCCTGGATCTTGTGAAGGCCCAGGATCGCAACCTGTGGGTAGTTGATGATCGGCGTGGAAATGAGCGATCCGAAGATGCCACCGTTCGTGATCGTGAACGTGCCGCCGGACAGATCGTCCATCGTGAGCTTCCCGTCGCGCGCGCGCTTCGCGATCTCGGCGATCTCCCGGCCGATCTGAATCATGCCTTTGCGGTCGGCGTCCTTCACGTTAGGCACGACCAGCCCTGCGTCCGACGCCACGGCGATCCCCATATGCACGTAGTGCTTATAGATGATCGCGTCACCGTCCACCTGCGCGTTCACCATGGGATACTGCTTGAGCGCCATGCACGCCGCTTTGACAAAAAACGGCATGAAGGAGAGCCGCACGCCGGTCTCCTTTTCGAGACGCTCCTTGACCCGGCCGCGCAGACTTTCCACGGCCGACATGTCGATCTCGTTGAATGTCGTTAGGTGGGCCGTGGCATGTTGTGCCTCGAGCAGATGTTCCGCGATGCGCTTGCGC
>JBFMFA010000159.1:0-6870 GCA_040753195.1 Gemmatimonadota bacterium
GATGTGTAGAAGTTCCACCAGCCGGTCAGTCGCACCGGATCGACTGGGACACGTCGCCAGTCGGGGCGAGGCTGGGCGATCAAGACGGCGACGAGCCCGGCGCCGAGGTCTCGCACATCCACGACTCTGGAAGATGCAACCAGGATCCCATTATCGGCTGGTTTTGACGATACCCACCATGAAGGCTCGTGCCTCATAGCCGACGTGGTGCGGAGCGCGGAATCGGCGAGCAAGAGGTCAAAGCCGTGGCCCCCCGTGGTGGCGTACTGCGCGAGCCACAGTCGCCTGGAGTTCTTCTCACGCGCTGGCCTGGGGATTCGAGCGGGACCTAGGTAATACGGTCGCGGATCCTCCGGTACCGGCGCCCAGCTTGCACCGTCAGCACTTCTGCGGTAGAGCCATTCGACAGACTGCCCCGGCTCGACGCCGCGATATCCGATCGCGAAGTACGAACCGTTAGGCCACATGACCACGTGGCGAATGCCCGGAACCGGCTGCTGCTCTGTTCGCGTGCGAATGTGCTTGAGGTCGGGCCCGAACATGACGACGCGATTCGGCTCAAAGACGCGAATTGTGTCATCGAATCCCGCGTCGAGCCAATAGGGCAGCGTCGTTTCCCCGGGTCCGTGGCCGCGTCTGCCTAACGGGCCTAGATATCGCCCCAGAGAATCGTAGATCTCTGGTGGACCGTCAACTAATCCTCTCCGGATGTTGATCACGTACAAACGGCCGAGCCGATCTTGCATGATGAGCTTTGGTCGTTCCGCGAGAACTGCGTCGTTCTGCTCGCCGATGCGAAAAAGGCGCTCGGCTCGCAAAGAGCAGTTGCAGGGCTGGGGTTCGCGGATTTCAACGACCTTTGCGTCCTGAAGCAGCGCAAAACCGATCAGAAGCCCTGCGAGTGTCATGATGACTGTTGCGAAGTCGACGTGCTACAAGACCCGCGGAATCGACGAAACACCCAATGCATGGTCACGGCCGAGTTCCCATAGACTTGCCGTTTGCTTCCGACGGCTCCACGCTTCCCTACCGTGCCGCGCTGACAACAGTCGCAGGGGAGCGGTTCTGCAACACGGCTTGCACCATCTTCACTAGTTCGCTCGCCGACGGCGTATGAAAAAGGCGCCAGCCGTTGACAATCACGGTTGGCGTACCGCGAGCTTCGATCGCCTTAGCAGCAGCGAGCCCCGCGTCAATTCGCGGGAAGGCTCCCGTTGATAGACACTCGTTGAAGGCAGCGGTGTCACCGACGCCAGCTTCCGTGGCGTACGCGACCCATTCTTTCAGACCGAGGGAATCCTGCTTCGCGAACAAAAGGTCGTGAATTTGTTCAAACTTCCCTTGGCGATCCGCGCACTCGGAGGCGCGAGCTGCTGCTGTAGCGAACCGGTGCCGCGACAGCGGAAAATGCGCGTACAAAACTGCAACGTCGTTGGGGAACTTCTGCCGAACGACTTGAAGTTCAGAGTGAAACTCCTTGCACACTGGGCATTCGAAGTCACCGAACTCCAAGATGGCGACCTTTGCCGAAGCGGGTCCGACACGAACTGCCTGCGTCCGTAACCGCTCCCAGTCCGTGAGAAACTCGGGCGGCCTAACGCCGGAGGACCGGGCAGCAGCATCGCGGTCCGAGAATGTTCGGATGGCAAACGTGGACGCAAAAACAACCGCTGATGAGGTGAAGATAATCGACAACGCGGTCTCAAGGCGGCTATGCATGTTAGCTCCGATCGGGGAGGCTGGCGCGAGATGTCTGATGCCGAGCTAGTAATCAGCTGGCCTGGGACCATTGTGTACCGGGATCAGTCCCTGCTGCCACTTCGAGCGTGCCAGCGGCGTTAGGCAATGCAGCGGAACGCCGCTAGCACACTACACCCGTCCGCCCGGGTTAGGCGCAGTCCAGATAGAACTCGTTTGGGGAACAGGGCCCACCCAGCCCGCACAGGCCCCCGTGCGAGCACCCATGGGCATTGCAGAAGGCGTCGATTGTTTCTACAGAGCATTCTTCCATCTCTCCGCACGACCACCAACAAGACATCGTGTTGGCCCGAAGTGTCGACGGCGTGGTGAAGACCACCGCTGCCATCGCCATTGCAGCGGCTCCCTGAAGAAGTGTGCGGCGCTTCATCTTGACGACCTCCTGATATGAGAGCGTTTTAGCGGCACGAACTCGAAGGCCAGGCTACGGCTTCGCTCAGTGTGCTCACCGCGGTCAAAGTTGCGTGGAAGTGGTTGCCGCAACAGCACCGTCGCACGCATTCAGCACACCGGGCAATTTCGAATCGACGGGCTGGTACCGCACGCCTAACGGCTTGGGTCGCGCGTGAAAGCTGACCGCCAGCGCGCGCGTAGGTGCTCCATGGCCAGGCCTCTCAGGTCTGAAACGGATCGACCGAAAAGGCGCGACGCAAGCATGCGGACTGCGTTATCCCCGCCAAGGCTCAGGCGCTGCGCTATAACAGTCTCGGTATGCTGCGTCAGATCCAGCTCCACAGACAAGTGCGCTCCCAGGCACAGTCGCGTGATCACCCGGCAAGAGGGTGAATCAGCGCGTTTCAGCTGTCGAGTTACCGCTGTTGGGTGTTCACCGAAGAACGCGGCGAGGTCTGGCAAGTGAATCGGATGCCACGCTCGCCGCAGGTTCCATGACACGAGATGCCTAACGTCATGCGCTACCAGACCGAGTAGCTCACAAGCGAGATCCGGCGGAAGTGCGTGCGACGCCACCCGCCGAATCTCTGCGGCGATCTCCGGTGGTCCCTCACCGAGTGCGAGCAGAAACATCCGGTCAGCCCCAGACCAAGCCAGTTGCTTGATCAAGGGATCGCCAATCCGAGCGGTTGCTACGCAGCAGAGTAGCGGTAGGTGAGGCCGTGATTCCCTCAACCGCTCAAGGCATCCGATCCCAAGGATGGAGCGACAGGCATCACTTGTAACACCACCGCTGCCACGGAGCCTAGCGCGTCGGTCGCTCCAATCGAAGTAACATGGTCGACTCTTATGGGGCCGATCCGCTCGCCGCTGAGTGCTCTCGCGAGGACGATCGCCGAATCTGGCTCGCACGCGTACCCGACCACGACGCTGCTGTCAGGTTTCACCTTGGCACTCGCCAAGCCACGGCCCATGTCCCGCCAATCCTGCCTGCTAAGGGTTCAGCAACCCGGGAGGCTACCAGGTTCCCCCGATGGTGCCAGCAATCTTGCTCCGGGCTTCCGAGGCGGGCTGTGCGCCAAGTCACCGTGCCAGACCATGGTAGGGGTCCGGCGCCATCTCCTGTGTCCACAGAAGTAGAATGCCGAAAGCACTGAAAGCTCGCCTCTATAGTCGTGCCGCGGCCGTCTTCACGGCCGTGCTCATGGGAGTTGCGTGTGTCGACTCCCCGCAGGAGCCGGCCACCGATGCCGATTCTCCGCTCGCGAGCACTTTCGATGGACTATCAAAGGAAGCCACGTCGAACGGAGATAACGCGCGCGGCAATGAGTTCGGCTGGGCGGCTGTGGCGCTGGCCGCGGGTATGACTCCGTCGCCGCTGGTGGTTTCCAACAACAACCGCCGCGAAGTCTACGACGCATTTGTTCATGCGACGACGATCACCGCGCCGGGTGTGACGGACGGCCTAACGACCCGCACGCTGATCGCCTGGCGCAAGCCGGCGAATGTGCTGCAAGTCATCATGGTCAGCGCCCCCGACAACGTGACGAACGTGCTGCATCCGGCGAGCATGGGTCCGATCAATATCGGCACGGCTCCGTTTCGTGGGGCACACGCCGCGTATTACGAACGAGTCGACGGCGGCACCGTGACGTCGCAGTGGATTGGAGTGGGCGGCAATGTGAAGCTGACCGATGCAAACGTCGGGGCTCTGGCGTGTGAAGCGGCGCTTCCGTTGACGTCCGGCGTGGGGTGCACACGCGCGCGCTTCAGTGTCGCGTTCGACGTGCGACTCGCCTCGTTAGCGCCGCGCGCAACGACGCCGAGCACGAACGCCGATCGCGCCATGCGAGCCGCCGAGCAAGCGATAAACGGTCTCAAGCTCACGGTGCGCTGTGTGGCGCCGTCGCTGACAGACAGAGGCTGCGCCGCGACGAGCACACGTTCGCGTTAGGTAAGCGTCCGGGCGACCCAACCAAGAGGGGACCAGCGGAAACGCTGCTTGGTGGGCGCCCGGACTTTTTTCACCCGTAGCTCAGCCGTGCGGCGCGCGTCATTTTGTCGCGCATGGCGATCCAGTACGTCGACCCCGCGCTTCCGCGACACATCTTTGGCTGGCGCTCACCGCGACTCGGCCTGTACATGCCGATCGTGACGTATGGGTCGTCAGGCAAGCCGATTCTGCTTTTCCCGACGGCGGCGGCTGATTTCCTCGAGAATGAACGCTTCTTTTTAGTGAAGGCGATCGAGCCGCTCATCAAGTCCGGTCGCGTGCGTCTCTTTCGATCGACAGCATCAACGCGCATGCGTGGATGGACCGCACGGTGCCGATCCCGGAGAAGGCGCGGCGTCAGGCGCTGTATTCCGCGTACATCGAAGAAGAGGTCGTACCGTACGTCCGTCAGGTGACCGGCGATCCGTCGGAGCGCAGCCTAACGACCGGCGCTTCGTTCGGCGCCTTTCACGCCGCGAATGCGTTGTTTCGGCGCCCCGATCTGTTCAGCGGCACGATCGCGATGAGCGGCTTCTTCGACCTGTCGCGCTCGTACCTTGACGGTTATCACGATGACAACGTGTACTTCAACAATCCCGCCTACTATCTGCCTAACCTGAGTGGGGCGCCGCTGTACACGCTGCAGCACGATTCGCAGATCGTGATCGTGACGGGCCAGGGCGCCTTTGAAGCGCCGCACAACTCCATTTCGTTCTCCGAGATATTGCAGGCGAAATCGATCCCGCACATGCTGGATGTGTGGGGGCATGATGTGCGTCACGATTGGCCGTGGTGGCGCAAGATGCTGCCGTATCATCTCGAGAAACTTGGCTTCTAGTCGTTCAACTTCAGTGATGAAGGACAGCCTTGCACCGTTTTCGGCGTCCGCTGTGCTCAAACGACCACCTCATGTGCCCCGTATGCTAAAACCGAGCTGTTTCGCGCTTGTTAGGCGCCTGACTGCCATGACGTTGGCGATCGCAGGATGCTCTTCGGCACATTCGCTACCAGCCGTTTCGCCTCACCCGGGCGAGCCTACGCTGGCCCAGGTCTACTACTGGAAAGCGCGAGCAGGGAAGCTGGAGGAGTACACTCGTTATGTGCGTGATGTCGCCGAACCGATCGATGCCGAAGCGCAGCGGCAAGGGGCCTTTCTTTCGGTGACCACGTATATCAGCCAGGACAGCCTTTCCCCGTGGACGCACATGCGCGTGTTCCTGCTGCGCGATTCAGCACAGCTCGCGGGTCTTTCCGCGGCACTCGCTCGTGCCGGTGAACGACTGGAGCCGGATTCTGCGAAACGGCGCACGCGCGCGAGCTATGCGGCAACGCTACGCGATCGAGTCGGCGACGCGGTCCTGCAGGTAATGCGTTGACTAGTTAGGCATTGTTGTGGCCGCTTTTGTGGCCCGCGATCTGCGACACAGAGCTCGCGGATCGCATCGCAGGAGATCGTAATGCCGGAAAAGGAGACGCTCGAGCGAGCACGGCGCGACAAACGTGAAGGGAAATCGCCGTCCACGCAGGCTGGTGAGTTTGTTCGTGAAGAGATCCACCACGTTCGTGAAGGGAAACACGGGGCCAAGTCGACGAAGCAGGCCATCGCGATCGGACTTTCCAAGGCTCGACGCGCTGGAGTGAAGCTGCCGGCCCCGCGCCGCGGTCAAGCGTCGGAACGCACACGGAAGGAAGCCGCGCGGGCTACGCGCGCAGGCGCCAAACGTATGAAACGGCGTCCGTCCCGAGCCCGCGCTCAGGGTGCGCTGCGCCGGCTACGTCGCTATGGGCGGCGCGCGGCCTCCAAAGAGGCGCTGTCTCGTCAGGCACATCGCGTCGCGCGGCAGCGCACGAAGGCTCAACGCTCAGCGTCGGCGCGCAAGGCGGTGCGCACCAAAGGTGCGACGGCACGACGCGCCGCAGCACGGAAGGCGGCACGGACGCGAGCGCGCAATCGCGCTTGACGCGCACCGACTCATGCAGTCTCGTTGGCGGGGTCGCTCCCCTGAACACACGAGGCTCGCATGAATCGTCGTTCCATCGTCACTGGCGCGCTCATACTGTTCGCCGTCCTGGACACGGCATCGGCGCAGGTCACTGCAGTGCGCGCCGGGCGCCTGCTCGATCCGGAACGCGGAACCGTTGCGACCAATCAAGTCATTCTGGTCGAGAATGGGCGCTTTACTCAGGTCGGGGCAGCGGGATCGGTCGCGATTCCCGCCGGCGCACGGACTATCGATCTCTCGGGCCTAACGGTAATGCCGGGGCTGGTCGACGCACATAACCATCTGGCGCTGACGTACAAAGAGGAACCCGAAAGCAACGTCTACTACTACACGTACGTCGCCGACCCTACGCCGCTGCGCGCGATTCAGGCGGTGTCGAACGGCATCCAGATGCTCTCATCCGGATTCACCATCATCCGCGATATGGGGAATGCGGGGAACTTCGCCGATGCCGCGCTGCGGGTCGCCATCGAGCAAGGGTGGATCCCGGGGCCGACGATCATCAATTCGGGGATCATCATCGGTGGGATGGGCGGGCAATTCTGGCCCACACCGGAGATGGCGATCGACAAGAAGATCGTGTATCCGGAATACCTCGATGCCGACACGCAGGACGAGATCATCAAGGCCGTTAGGCACAATGCGCTCTTCGGCGCGACCGTCATCAAGATATGCGTCGACTGCAAACCGTGGGGGTACAGTGTCGACGAGATCAAACTGTTC
>JBFMFA010000160.1:0-6863 GCA_040753195.1 Gemmatimonadota bacterium
TCTCCGTCGCGTTAGGCGCGAGTGGATGCGGCACGTCGCGCACGTCGCGCCCTTCACCGAGCCGTATGAGATTCGGAAAGTTGCTCTGCACGATGCCGTACCGGTCCTGGTAGTAGCCAATGTCCCCGGGGAGCAGCAACGTGTCGCGCATGCCCACGATCATCTGCTTGCTGAACGACGGCGCCTTCCACAGCACGTCCACCGCGAGCTGATCAGCCTTCACCACGCGCGGGCGGATGATCGAGGTATCGCCCAGCTGCGCCAGAAAAAGCAGCCGCCCCATGGCGCGGGCGCGGTACCCTGCCAATGCGCTATCGGCGATCTGCGTGTTGCGCCGGCTGATGGCGCGCCGCACCAACTCCACGGCGTTCGCGGCGCCCCACGCCTGAGCGCCTGCGGGAGCCGCAAGAACGGCGAGTAAGCAAACGACCCGCGTTAGCCGTTTAACACAGGGAAATCGGCTTGCCCTGACCGGGCCCTGCATCCATATCATCGTTCTCAGCGAAAGTAACCTGGAGGCTCTGTGCGAACGTTATCCGTTTTTGCACCTGTGACACGGGCGGCCTTGCTCTCGGCGTGCCTAACTGCGCTGCTGCCGTTGGCACAACGTGCCTCAGCGCAGACCAGCAAACGTCCCATGACGTTCCTCGACGTGCAACTCATGAAGCAGGCAGGCTCTCCAGAGCTCAGTCCAGACGGACGCAACCTGCTTTATACGATCTCAACAATGAACTGGAAGGACGCTCGACGGACGACCGACATCTGGGTTGTGTCTAGCGAGCGCGGCGTATCCTCGGCGCGTCAGTTGACGTACACCGCCGACAAGAATGAAAACGCTCCGCGTTGGTCGCGCGACGGGTCCTTCTTCGTTTTCAGCTCTAACCGTGACGCGCCGAACAACGGGAATCAACAGCAGCTCTACGTCATGCGCGCGGACGGCGGTGAGGCGCGCAAGATCACCGACGCCAAGGACGGGGTCGGTCAGTTCGCCTTCTCGCGCGACGGCCGCTGGCTCGTCTATTCCGCCGGCAAGAGCGACGAGCAGCAGGTGTGGGCGCTTCCGGTGGCCGGGATCGACGGGGCCACGCCCGTTCAGCTCACCAAACACGCGACGCCCGTGCGCAATTGGCAGCTCTCGCGCGACAGCAAGACGCTGCTTTTCGCCGCGCCGGATACCGTGGACAAGGACAACAAGCAGCGCATGGAAAAGAAGTTCGATGTGCGCGTGCGCAACGAGCCCGCGCCGGCCGAACATTTGTGGTCGCTCGACATCGCCAGTAAGGCTGAAAAACGCCTAACGGGCGACGCCGCCTACAGCGTGCGCGGCTACTCTATCTCCGGCGATGGCAAGTGGATCGGTTTCTCCGCCACGAAGAACGACCGCTATGCGCGGAACATCACCGAGGAGGGGATCAATGCCGACCTGTACCTCCTCGAGGTTGCGAGCGGCAACATCGAACGGCTGACGAATAACGTCGACCTGGGTGAAAGCGGCCTTTCGTTCTCCCCCGACGATCAATGGATCGGTTTCTCGGCGCCTAACGATTTTACGTATTTTCGCGACAATAAGGTGTACCTGCGCAAGGTCTCCGACAAAGGCGGCCAGTGGCGCAAGATCGGCACGTCGTACGACGGCGACGTCGGGATCGGCTGGTGGAGTGACGATGGAAAGACGATCTACTATGGCGATGGCGTGCGCGCCACGCAGCAACTGATGGCCGTCGACGTCGCAACCGGCAACGTCACGCAGGTGACGCAAGAAAAGGCGAGCACGAACGTGCAGTACGACGAGGACGCGAAGCGGTATCTCATCACGCACGCCAACCCCAAGAATCCGCCGGCGCACTACCTCGCGCGCAGTGTGGAGGATTTGCGCGACAAGTCCCGCTGGACGCAGCTCACCAACCCCAATCCGCAGGCCGCTGATTGGGCGTTAGGCGACGCCGAAGAGATCACCTGGAAGTCCAAGGACGGGAAGATGGTCGGCGGCGTGCTGCTCAAGCCGGCCAACTATCAGGAAGGTCGCAAATATCCGCTCATCGTCGCCATTCACGGCGGCCCGGCCGGTGCCGACATCCTGGGATTCAACGGTGGCTACGGCTCCCAGATCTACGCGGGTGCTGGGTTCGCGGTGCTCATGCCTAACTACCGAGGCTCCACGAACTACGGTGAAGCGCACAAGCTCGGGATCGTCGGCGACTACTTCAAGAAAGGCTATGAAGACATCATCACTGGTGTCGACCACCTCATCGCCATCGGCCTCGTGCATCCGGACAGCATGGGTGCGTTAGGCTGGAGCGCCGGCGGTCACTGGTCCAACTGGATCCTGGTGAACACCAGTCGCTTCAAGGCGATATCGACGGGCGCCGGCACCTCCAACTGGATCTCGATGTATGCGCAAAGCGACGTCCAGCGTAACCGGCAGAACTACCTCGGCGGGAAACTGCCCTACGACGACTTCGAGGCGTACTGGAAGCAGTCCCCGCTCAAGTACATCAAGAATGCCAAGACGCCGACGATGATTCACGTCGTCGACGGCGACCCACGCGTCCCTCGGCCGCAGAGCGACGAACTGCACATGGCGCTCAAGAAGCTTGGTGTTCCCACCGAGTACTACGTGTATCCGGGGTTTACGCACGGCATCCCTGACCCGCGCAATCAGCTGCTCAAGAGCGTGTCCGAGTTCATGTGGATGGAGCAGTGGATCCGCGGTAAGCCCAAGTTCCAGTGGAAGGACGTGCTGCGGACGCTGGAAGAGGCCGAAGCACGCTCGGGCATAGCAACCACATCGTCTCCTGAAGCCCGTTAGGCATCTTACGGGCTGTACATTTAAGGCCCGCGCCGTTTTGTTCGGTGCGGGCCTTAATGCTGCTAGCTCAAAAACTGAAAACCGGTGACTGACCTACAATACCGACCACGCTCGGTAACCGAGATCATCGACGCCGCATTTCAGATTTACCGGCAGGATGCTTTGCGCTACATCCTGATCACGGCGGTCGCCTATGCGCCTTTCCTCGTGTTGCAGTACGTGGTGATCGACCCTGCGAACGTTTCGGTGGCCGGCGGAGTCGTTGGCCTGTTGAGCTCCATCGTGGGCTTCTTCGCCTTCACGATCATGTCCGCGGTTCTCGTGCGGCTCTCGGGTGAAGCGTACCTCGGCCGCGATATGGAGGTGAGCGCGGCACTCGCGGACGTTGTGCCGCGCGTGCCATCACTCATCGGGGGAAGCGTTATCCGACTGATTCTGATCTTTCTTGCAGCGCTGGCCCTCATCTTTCCCGCCTTCTGGGTGATGGCGCGCACGTTCGCGATCACGCCGCTCATCGTGCTCGAGAAATCCGACGTAGCAACGGCGCTGAATCGATCGGCGCGCCTGTCTGATGGCCGCAAGTGGGCAATCATCGGATGCTACGCCCTCGGCCTCGTGATCTTCTACGTCCTCACGCTCGCCTTCGGCGTCGTCGCGGCGATCGCTAGCGGCGGCGTCCTGTATACACTGATCAACGCCATCGCGACGGTGGCGATTTACCCCGTGATCGGCATTATGGAGATGGTGCTCTACTACGACGCGCGTATCCGCGCCGAGGCATTCGACGTCGAGCTCATGGCCAACGCGTTAGGCAACTCCTCGCGCTAACACGGTGTTCACGCAAGCGGCGGACTCGCAGGCGCGCATCACACCGGGCGCCATTCACGACACGGTCGCCGCCATCGTGCAGCAGGACGAGTATCAGCGCCGCCTCGCCCGCTCGCTCGCGGAGCGTTTTTGGGTCTGGATGTGGGACCAGATCAGTACCGTGTATGGCGCCGTCGCGGGGTCGCCAGCGGCACGCACGGTCGCTCTCATCGTCGCCGGTCTGCTGATCGCCACAATCGTTCTGCGCATCGCGTACGCGTCGCGTTTCGAACGTCGTGCGGCGCGCATCCGGCCCGGTCTCACGGTGCGCGGCGTGCGCGCGCAGCCCACGTTGGCAGATGCCCAACGGTTGGCGGCTGAACAACGCTTCGCCGACGCCATTCACGTACTATATGCGGCGGTACTCGATGTGCTCGCTCAGCAGCGCGTCGTGCGGCCGCATCTCTCCAAAACGAGCGGCGATTTTGTTAGCGAGCTGCGCGCGCGAGGACATCCGTCACACGATCCCTTCCGCATCTTCGTTAGGCACTTCGATCGCCTGTTCTACGGTTACGACGTCTGTGATGCCGCGTCGTTCGACCGGCTCTATGCCGAAGCCGAACGCGTCGTGCGCGCCGGCAGCATGGCAGGTGCGGCGTGACCGGCGCCGGTCGCGAAGGGCGTCGCCGGCGCGAGCTCATTGCCCTCGCCGCTCTGCTCCTGTTCTTCCTCGCCGTCGCCGTGTTCGCGCCGCAGCAGACGTTCAGCAACGATTGGCGCGCGTCATCGATGTCTGTCGATCCTCGCGGTGCGCGGATCGCGTACGAGCTTGCCGAGCGTCTCGGCTGGCGCGTTAGGCGCGAGTTCTCGGATTCCCTCGCTCCGGACGACCGCACCGTCGCTGTCGTTCTCTCCCCCGCACTCCCCTTCCGCGCGAAAGAGGTGCACGCGCTCCTTCAAGGTGTTCGGGCCGGCGGCGCTCTGCTCTACGCGATGGGCGACGACGCGCTCGACGACTCGCTACATCTCACTACGGGGGAACCTGGTTACGAAGTGCGAGCGGATACGCTGCAGCCGCTGTCTCGTGAATGTCAGGCGCCCGCCCCGTTCTCTGACCGGGTGATTACCACATTCCAGGGCCGCAATCTGTATTTGTTGACGGTGCGAGACTCAGGCGCCGCATCCCGCTTGGACACGCTCCTGCGCGTCCGACCAGACGACTTCGGACGCGATAGCACACGCCGCGTATTGCTGCCGGCCGCCGTGGGCTTTCCGTTAGGCCGTGGCCACGTCGTGGCCGTCGCAGATGTCGACCTGTTCCGCAACGACAACGTGCGAATCTGCGCGTGGGACGCCGCAGTGCAAATCGTCCGCTTCTTCGAATACTTGCGGGCCGGCGGCGCTCGAGAGCGGACAACGCTCGTCTTCGATGAGTACCATCACGGCCACGGTGTACGCCCCGGCACCACGCGGGCTATTGCGCGCTACCTGCGGTCCACGAACTCCGGCAAGGCCCTCGCGCACCTGGGCGTCGCCGGTTTGGTGCTCCTCCTCGCGTTAGGCCCGCGCACCCTCACGCCGCGCGATCCCGAGCGCGTCGAGCGCCGTTCTCCACTCGAGCATGTAGATGCACTGGCCCGCGCTTACTGGCAGGTCAACGCCACGCGCACAGCGACACGTCGGCTCCTGCACGGCGTGCAGCGGCGCATCGAACATCGCTGGGGGTTCACGCGCCGTGACCTCCCCGAGGAGCAATTTCTCGATTGGATCACCGATCGGTTGCCGCATCGCGCCGACGACATCGCGCTCCTGCGTCGCGCGCTGGGCACCAGCATGCAACGCAAAGACTTCTTTCGTGTGGGCGACGCGCTGCGCCGCCTCGAGCACGACCTTCTCACTTTTCGCTCATGACCTCCGAGTCGCTGAGTATCGAAGCCGGCGCCGATCTGCTACGCCGCGCGCATGAGGCGATCGCCTCTCGTATCATCGGGCAAAACGCAGCCATCGATGATGCGCTCGTCGTCTTTCTGGCACGTGGCCATCTGCTCATCGAAGGCGTTCCCGGTACAGCGAAAACGCTTCTCGTTCGAGCCCTTGCAGCCGCGTTAGGCATCCGTTCGGCGCGCATTCAGTTCACGCCCGATCTCATGCCCTCGGACGTAACGGGGGTGAGCCTGCTGCGCGATCCATCACGCGGCTTTGAATTCCAGCCCGGTCCGATTTTCACAGCCATCCTGATCGCCGACGAGATCAATCGCGCACCGGCCAAAACGCAGGCCGCGCTTCTCGAGGCCATGGGCGAGCGGCAGGTGACCGTTGACGGCACCTCGCGCAAGCTCGACGACCTCTTCACCGTATACGCGACGCAAAACCCCGTCGAGCACGAGGGGACCTACCCCCTCCCCGAAGCGCAACTCGATCGCTTCCTGTTGAAGGCCGTGATTCCGTATCCGGCTATCCAGGCAGAGCTGCAAATGCTGGCATTGCACGAACAGGGCTTCGATCCCGAGCGGGATGCCACGTTAGGTATCGCGCCAGTAGTGGGCGCCGAACAGGCGCTGGCGCTCCGACGCCTCGTCGACAGCGTGCGCGTCGCTCCCGAGCTGCGCGAATACATCGCGGGCATTACGCGCGCCACACGCTCGGATCCGGCGATCGCGTTAGGAGCTTCGCCGCGAGCAACGGTCGCGCTCTTGCGCGCCGCGCGCGCGGCCGCTGTCCTCGACGGCCGCAATTACGCCGTCCCGGACGATGTGAAAGGTCGCGCCGCGGCCGCCCTGCGCCATCGCATCACGCTCGCACCCGAGGTCGAAGTCGAAGGCCGTTCAGTCGACGATGTCCTCGGCGCGATCCTAACGCGAGTCCCCGTTCCCCAGTGAACGACGCCGAGCCGCGCGCCGTCGCACCGCGGCTGCGCATCGTTCCGCGCCCGCGACTGGCCTACGTCATCGCGGCACTCGCGCTGCTCTGGCTCATTCCCGGTGCGACCGCGGCCGCTGCCGTTATTGGCGCGGGCATGCTCCTGCTGGTCGCGATCGCCGTAGACCTGTTTACCCTGCCAGCCCGGCGCTCATTGGCGGTCGTGCGCGAGTTCCCCTCTCGCGCCGGCCTGGGCGATCCGCTCGACGCCGCGTACCACGTGGCCTCACGCTGGCGCTGGCCGGCACGCGTCACGCTTCGTGATGAGCTTCCCCCCGCGCTTCATGGCGGCGGCACACAAACCTTCACGCTCGCGCCGGCGACGACG
>JBFMFA010000161.1:0-6859 GCA_040753195.1 Gemmatimonadota bacterium
CGCGAAGGGTTCGAAGCGATCCTCGTGATTGGCGCGATCGTGGCGTTCTTGATCAAGACGGGGCATCGCGAGCGCCTGCGGAGCATCAGGTTAGGCACGGGACTGGCACTGGGCGCGAGCGCGGTGACGGCGGTGATTTTCGCGACGGTGCTGCGGGCATTGCCGGCGAGCCGCGAGATCATCGAGGGGGTGACGATGCTGATCGCCGTCGCGGTGCTGTTCTCGGTGAGTTATTGGTTGATCTCGAAAGTGGAAGCCGCGAAGTGGCAGCAGTTCATCCGCGAGAAAGTGACTACGGCGCTGGCTCACGGCGGCGGGACGGCGCTCGCGTTCGTCGCGTTCCTGGCGGTGTACCGTGAAGGTGCCGAGACCGCGCTGTTTTATCAGGCCTTGTTTGCCGAAGGGGGCGGAAACGTCCTTCCGGTCACGTTAGGCATCATCGCCGGTGGTATGGTGCTGGCCGTGATTTTTGTGCTCTTCCACCGCTACGGGGTGCGGATTCCGTTGCGGCCCTTTTTTGCGGTGACGAGCAGCCTGCTGTACTACCTGGCGTTTGTCTTCATGGGGAAGGGGCTGCGCGAGCTGCAAGAGGGAGACGTTGTGTCGATCACGGTGCTCCCCGGTCTGCCGCACGTCGACGCGATGGGGATCTATCCCACGCTCGAAACGTTAGGCGGCCAGCTCGTGCTCATCGCGCTGCTCGTGTTCGCCCTGCTGAAGACTTTCTGGCCGAAGCGTTCGGTCGCGTTACCGACCGTGACCCCCGATCCCGCTGTGAAGGGGGACTTGGCATCCGCGTTGCAGCGGCTCGAGGTCATGGAAGACCGGGTCAAGCAGTTGGAGCGCGAGTTAACCGCAGAGCGGAAGGCAGAGTATCAGGGTCCCTAGTTAGGCATAAATCGGCTGCCGTCCATTCCCGACCGTGCTGCGCCGCCACATGATCAGCGCACCAGCAAGGCTCACACCTAACGCAATCACCTGAGCCGCCGTCAGGCCTCCGAAGAACCGATCGTCTTTCGCGCGCAGGAACTCGATCAGAAAACGTTCGATGCCCGCCACCACGCAATACACGCCAAACAACCACCCTTCGGCGTGTTTATGGTCGCGCAGACGCCAGAGAATCAGGAACATCACGAAGCCTAACGCCGTTTCATAGAGCTGCGTCGGATAAACAGTGAGCACGGTATCCGGCGAAACGCCCTCGGGCACGGGCACCCCGAACAGCTGCTCCATATTGCGCGCCGTTGACGGTGGGGCGCCGTCCGGAAACGCCACGGCCCAGCGCGAATTCCACGGCCGTCCGTAGTCATCCCCAACCGCCCAGCACCCCGTGCGTCCCACGGCGTACCCGGCCGCGATACAGATCCCCGCGACGTCGCTGTACCGCACATACGACAACTTCTTGGCGCGCACCACGAGATAGACCGCCACCAACGAGCCGATAAACCCACCCCAAAAAACGAACCCGGCGCGTGTGAGCAGGTCGCGCCAGTCGTGTGTGATCACCGTGATGTAGTAGATCTTCCCGCCGAGCATGGTGCCGACGATACTGGCGAGAATGAGATCACTGACCGCCGCCGCCTCACGCGGATGACCGCGCCGCGTGAGCTCCTGCTGCGCGATGATCTGTGAGATGAGAAACGCCAACAACACGGCAAGCCCGAACCCGGTTATGGGGAAGCGGCCAATGTTGATGACGGTCGGATGATGGATGATGGCGTCGAGCATCAGGGAAATGTCACACGCGCGCCATGACGGCGCTATCGCTCCGCGCTCGAGAGATCGACCAGTCCTGGTAGCGACATCGACGCAAAGGCGCCGAGATCAGCGGCCACGGTCTCACCACGCTCGAAATGGAAAAGGCCTGCCCGCGCGATCATCGCGGCGTTATCCGTGGCAAGACGTACACTCGGGGCAAAGACCTGCGCACCTAACGAGCTAGCTTGCGCCGTCATCGCTTGCACGAGGGCCTTGTTACACGCCACGCCGCCGCCCAGCACGATGCGCGTGCGACCGAACGCGTCCGCCGCGCGCATCGTTTTGGAAACGAGCGTCTCGATGACCGCATCCTGGAAGGCACGCGCGATGTGCGCTTTGTCCGCTTCGATGTCCGGCGAATTGCGCACGGCGAGGAGCACAGCGGTTTTCAGGCCGCTGAATGACACGTCGTAGTAGTCCGCGTCGCCTGGACGCTGTCCGCCGTGCAGCATGGGTCGCGCGAACCAGAACCGCGCGCCCGCCGGATCGCCTGCGAGCGCCAACCGTTCGACGTGGCGCCCGCCGGGATACGGGAGACCCAACAGCTTCGCCACCTTGTCGAAGGCCTCGCCGGCCGCGTCGTCGCGGGTACTGCCTAACAAGCGATATTCCCCCCACGCTGCCGCATCGACCAGCAACGTATGCCCGCCCGAAACCAGCAACGCTGTAAACGGTGGGACGGCCTCGGGGTGCTCCAGCGCGGTCGCGAACAGGTGGCCTTCCATGTGATGCACGGCCACGACGGGTTTTGCGGCGGAGAATGCCAGCGCTTTGGCGTAGCTGACACCGACCAAGAGAGCGCCCACGAGACCGGGCGCGTACGTGACGGCGATGGCGTCGATGTCATTCAATGTGGCGCCCGCTTCCCGGAGCGCGGTATCGACGACGGGGACGATTGAACGCAGGTGCTCGCGGGACGCGAGCTCAGGGACGACTCCACCAAACACGCGATGCACATCCTGCGAGAGGATCACCAGAGAACGTGCGCGGATGTCATCGCGCGCCCCCTCGACGACCGCGGCCGAGGTTTCGTCGCAGCTTGTCTCGATGCCGAGGATCCGCAGAGGCGAAAGGCGTAAGGCATGAGGCGTACGCGGCATTCTTGCTTACGCCTTGCGCCTTACGCCTTGCGCCTTTCGCTCGGAACCGAGCAGCTGTTCGACCAATGCGCGATTGGAGGCCGAATCCCAATCCTCCGCCGAAAACACGCGGCGCCGAATTCGCCCGTCCCGGCCGATGACGAAGGACTCCGGCACCCCCGCCGTCTGAAACGTCGCGCGGACATCAGCCGCATCGTGCAGGATGTCGAACGTCAGACCGAAGCGTTCGCGGAACTGGCGGATCTGCTCGGTGGATCCCGGAGCGTCGACGCTGACGGCCACTATCCGCAAGCCCTGCGCTCCATAACGGCGGTGCAGTTTCTCGAGGCTCGGCATCTCGACGATACACGGCTCACACCAGGTGGCCCAGACGTTGAGAATGACGACGTTGCCGCGATAGTCGTTCAGGCTTTTCTCGAGAAACGGTGCGTCGATGGTGGTGCCGCGGAACTCGGGTGCTTCGGCGCCGACGCGCACGGGGGCCACGCCTCGTGCGGCGCTCCATCCAAAGAACGCGACGAGCCCTAACGCCGCAGCGCCTAACGTCAGTGCAGTCTGCCGCGACATCAGACTTGCTGCGCGCAGCGCGCGCGAAGGGCGCCGATCTCGGCGGTGGGATCGCTGGCGCCGAAGATGGCTTGTCCTGCGACGAATGTGTCGGCCCCGGCCCGCCAGCACGACGCGATCGTGTCGCGGCCGATGCCGCCATCGACCTCGAGCACGGCGCCGCTGCCGGCATTGGTCAGGAGCGCGCGCGCCATCTGAATCTTGGGCAGCGATGCGGGAATGAAGGTCTGCCCGCCGTATCCGGGATTGACGGTCATGATCAGGAGGAGATCGATGTCTCCCACGACATGGCGGACTTGCTCGATGGGCGTAGCCGGGTTCAGCGCGACGCCCACCTTCGCGCCCAACTCGCGGATACGCGTCAGTTGGCGATGCAGATGTCTGCTCGCTTCCTGGTGGATCGTGAGGACGTCCGCGCCGGCGGCGACGTACGTCTCGAAATAGGTCTCCGGGTGCTCCACCATGAGGTGCACGTCCAGCGGAAGCGTCGTTAGGCGACGCGCGGTCTCGATGACTTTGACGCCGAAGGTGAGATTCGGGACGAAGTGACCGTCCATCACATCGATGTGAATCCAGTCGGCGCCGCCCTCGACGCAGCGCGCGATTTCATCACCGAGGCAGCCGAAGTCCGCACTGAGAATTGATGGCGCGATGCGCACGCTCATGGCCGCGACCCCACGCGCAGCGCGATCCTGTCGGTGAGCCGCAGCCCCGTGCCCGCGGCCGGCAGCTGTCCCAACACCACGGCATCGACCCCCGTTCCTGGCTGTGAATCTACACGCACTCTCGTTAGGCCCAATTGGTTCAAGACGGCAAGCGCGTCGGCCGGATTTCGGCCGACCACGTCGGGCATCGTCAGTTCGGGCGGCCCGCCGCTCACGATCAAATCAACGGGCGACCCTTCGCCGACGAAACGCCCGGCATCCGGCTGGCTGCGCAATACTTCGCCGCGCGGCGCGGTGCTCACCTCGTCCTGCGTGCTTCCGGCGGCGAGCCCGCTGTCGCCCAGAATCCGGCGCGCTTCATCGACGGTCAATCCGGCCACGGATGGGACACGCACCTGACGCGGGCCGGCGCTAACGTCGACGCGGACCGACGCGTTGCGCGCCAGGCTCGTCCCTGGTCGCGGGTTCTGCGCAAGCACCGTATGTCGCGGCGCCGTCGCCGAACGCCGTTCCTCGCCTAACGAAAACCCCAAACCCAGCGAGTCGAGCACCCGGCGCGCGTCCTCCAGGGACAGACCGACCAGTCTCGGTGCCTGAATCCGACCGCCGCTCCGATCGCCTGGCAGAACAAACAGTGCGACGAGGAGATACGCCGTAGCGAAGCCGGCCAACGCGATCAGAGCATAGAACCTGATGGTGCGCCATGGGAGGCGCCGCGTCACACCCAACCTCCAACTCTGCGGAGACGAGCGGCAAACGCGCCATCGACGCCGTGTCGCTGTGGAAGCACCCGCAAACGACCCGCGTCGAGCACCGTGTCAGGCACCGCGCCGGCACTCGGCGGCTCCAGCTTGAACTCGGGGTGAGTGGCGAGGAACGATTCGATCTGCACGTCGTTTTCTTCCGGCTCGAGCGTACATGTCGAATAGACCAGGAGACCTCCGGGCCTAACGACACTCGCCGCTCCATGCAAAAAGTCGCGCTGAAGCGCAGTTAGTTGCGCGATGTCATCCGGCTTGAGGCGCCAGCGGGCATCCGGATGCCGACGGAACGTCCCGGTGCCGCTGCACGGAGCGTCGAGCAGAACCGCTTCCGCGTTGCGCACCGGCGGGTGTTTGGCGTCGCCTTGTACCAGCACGATGTTGCGTGCGTCGAGCCGCTGGACGTTGTCGCGCAATCGGTTGAGCCGCGCGTTGGAGAAGTCGGCCGCAATGACAAGCCGCGCGTCGCGCGACAACTCCAGAGCCTTGCCGCCCGGTGCCGCACAGAGATCCAGGATGCGCGCACCGGCAGGAAAGTCTGCATAACGAGTAACGAGTGTCGCCGCGGGATCCTGCACGAAGAAGAGCCCTTGTCGAAACGCACCGAGATCGCCGAGCGCGGGCGCCGTTCCCACGCCGAGACTGAGCGAATCGGGGACGAGCGTGACTTCGTCGGTCGCGACGTTGGAGGCGTCGAGCGTCGCTTCCAGCTGCTCGCGCACGATGCCGAACGGCCGTAGCACCACGGGCGCTTCGACGTTGTTCGCCGCAAGCAGTTGAGCCGTTTCGGCGGCGCCCCAGCGTGCCACCCATCGTGCAACGAGCCAGCGCGGGTGCGAGTGCTCCAGCGCGAGACGCTCGATCGGATCGCCGACGCGCCGCTCGCGCACCGGGTCGAGTGATTCGCGCTCCCGATCGACGCGCCGCAGCACCGCGTTCGCGAGTTTGCTCGCCCCAATTCCGTGTCGGCGTTTTGCCAGTTCAACCGTTTGCGCGATCGCCGCGTAGGCCGGGACGCTGTGCATGTACAGCAGCTGATATGTGCCTAACCGCAGGAGGTCGGTCAAATCCGCCTCCAGGCGCGCCAGGCCGCCGCGCACGCGAGACGCCAGGATCGCATCGATCCATGCCCGTCGCCGCAGCATGCCGTAGACGAGCTCCTGTGTCCAACGCCGGTCCCGCGCATCCAGCGCACTCTCGCGCACCGCCCGGCGCTCGAACGCGACGTCGAGCTTCTCCCCGCTACGGAGGTCGGCAAGGACGTTCGCGGCGGCGAGTCTGGACTCGGTAAGCCCGGTGCTGGTGTGCAGCATATCCCAATTTACCGTCTGGGCTTTCATAACTGCCACTGCGTGGACGGCGTTACGGGTGAAGAAAAACCACGCTAAGGCGTGGGCAGAAGCGTGCGTTACGCGTCAAGGGCGGGAACGGGGGCACCTGCGGCAACAATCGTCTGACGTTGTTGACCGCCTAACGATCCGTACGTCTGAACGCAACACCTCTTCACTTGTCACGCCGTTAGGAGCCGAGGACATCCTCCACGGCTACACCCCGCCCCTGGGCCCAATCCATTGCGGCAAGCCGACGCCGGCCAGAAGGAAAGACGTATCCGATGCGCAATGCATCTTCGCCACAGACGACCAGCATCCCGGACTCGTCGATCTCCAGCACGGTGCCCGGCGCGACGCCACCGTGCCGACCTCGCGCTACGCGCGCGCCAAACAGCTTCACCTCGACGCCATCCTTCGTCGTATACGCTCCGGGCCGTGGATCGAACGCGCGCATAACGCGGGAGACGTGAGCGGCGCTTTGTGTCCAATCCACCTTCGTCATGCCGCGGGTGATTTTCGGCGCGTACGTCGATTGTGAGTCGTCCTGCGGCGTCTCGGTCGCGCCGCCGACCTCCACGAGCGCCAGCGCCTCGACGATCGCCAGAGCGCCTAACTCCGCCAGGCGCAACTGCAGTTCGCCATGCGTTTCATCATCCTCGATCGGCGTGGCAAGTTTG
>JBFMFA010000162.1:0-6835 GCA_040753195.1 Gemmatimonadota bacterium
ATCCGCTGCGGGAAGTCGTGTGCAAGATTCTCGAAAACGACCGCGGTATCGCTCACGTGCGTCGACGCAAACTCCGTTTCGCGCTGACCCGATGGGATCGCGACGTAAACGAGCCTCGCGTTCTCACCTCGGATGCGTAGGTGCTCAAATTCACGTGCCGTTCCACCGATGACGGTGCGACTCGCACCTACCATGAGCCCACCGGCGGGCGGCATCCACATCTCGACCGTTAGGCGACCTGCAGCGCGCACTTCCCAGCAGCCCGCGAGCCAGCCGACGCGATCGATCAACTGCGCCTGCTGAGCGGACGCCGTTACGCTCAAAACGCCAATCCCTGCAACCGCGATTCTCTTCAGCATTCGAAATCCCGAGGAGGGTCCGTTAACGACAACGTTAAGTCTGCGCGCTTGTACGTAGGCGACAATCGAGCCCATGCCACACCCATCGCGGGGGTTTCGGCGCTACGTCGCGTCTGTACAAGCCGCCGACGTTTATGGCGGCTAAGCTGGCCCGGCAGGCAACCTCCTACCGGTCCAGCTATGCCAAACATCGCAGCAGTCAGCATCTACGTCGACGACATGGAAAAGGCGATCGCCTTCTACAGCAACATCCTCGGCTTCGCTGTGAAAGATCGTCCCGTCCCATTCATCACCGAATTAGCCCACGACGGCGTCGCCCTCATTCTCTGCCAGGCTGAACGTCCCACGCGCAACGACTACCCTAACGCGTCGTCCGTCGTCATCGGAATCGCGACGGACAACGTCGCCGCACGCGCGCAAGAGCTCTCGCGCAAAAAAGTGGACGTCATCACGAGCACGCCGCAGGATTTCCCGGGCGGCAAGTTCATCGCCTTGCGCGATCCGGCCGGGAACGTCGTCGAGCTGCTGGAGTTCGCTGCTTAGACGTTAGGCGGCGGCTTCGTCCTCGTCGCCACCAAGTATGGCGCGCGCGAGGTCGGGGCTGCTGCCAAAAAACTCCGACGGCGCCGCGCCGGCGAACTGGCGAAAATCGCGGATCAGGTGCGCCTGGTCGAAGTACCCGGCGCGGGCCGCCACCTGCGCCCACGTGCCGGCCGGCGCCTGATCCAGCATGCGGAAGGCCCGCCGGAAACGCAACAAGCGACGCATCACGTTAGGCGGCAGGCCGGCGTGTTCGCGCAGCTTGCGCTCCAGTGTGCGCGCCGTAACCCCGTAATGATCGGCGATGAGGCCCAGCCGGACTGACTGGGTGTTCTCCATGGAGCGAAGCACCGCGGTGGCCAGCGGGTCAGGCGCCCGAACGACAAATCGCGTCAGTACTCCCGCCAGGGCGGCGACGCGCGCCGGCACACCGTGACTGCGCGCCGCGGCGGCGGAGAGCGAGCGAGCCAAGTGGGGAAGCACATCCGCCAGCGACTCGACGCGATCCGTCAACTCCGCCAGTGGCAGCGGCAACACCGCCCGCGCGGCCGCTGTGCGAAAACGGATCCCCACGATGTCCGCCGCGCCGCCGGGTCGCAGTCGCAGCGGCGCCGTGAGCTGTCCGGACACGAGCGTTGCCGCCTGCACGTGCGCGCAATCGTGCGCATCGATCCGCTGGAAGGGTTCGGCGAGATGCAGGATGATCTCGAGCCGCCCGTCGGGGACGATCACCTGAGGATCACCCCCCAGATCGTCGCCACTCAAGAACCAGAAGCACCGGACGAGCGTATCGAGCGGCGCCGGCGCCGCGACTTCCGCGTACTCCATGCGTTAGGCGATTAGTCGCGACCGGCGACCTTACGACCGATGTCCACGGCCTTGAAGCCGCGCTCTCCCCAACCGATCACAAAGACGCTGAAGCCCTGCTTCATGCGCATCTCGATGTCCGCATCATTGGCTGGATAGCCACAAGGCACGTTGAACTCTTTGCAGGCGGCGAGCACCTGCTGAATCGCCCCCTCCCATGCTTTTTCATCGAGCACACGCTGACCATTGGCGTCCGTTGTGCTGAAAACACCGCGCAATGTCCCCGCGCCGGGGAACAGCACACCGATCCCTTTTACGGCGGCGATCTCGCGTACCTTCGCGAGACCGGCTTTGCTTTCTACGATCGTGAAGTTCACCAACTCGCCCTTCGGATTGAGCGGCCAGAGATCCGCCTTTTCACGATACTCTTTTTCACTCATCCCCCAGTATGCTGGCGCATCTCCGACGTCGTCGGCGCGCGTGCCGCCTTGGGACTTGAAGCGCATCGCCGCAAGGCCCGCGCGCACTTCATCCGCGCTCTCGGCGCTCACGAAGACAAGTCCGCTCACACCGAGGTTGAGCTGCTGTCCGATGCGCTGCGTGGCCCTCGCGACGTCCGGGGCGATCTCCGGCGTTTTCACCATCAACGGATGGTGCAGGCGCAGATACGGAGTGCGTTGCAGCGCGCCGCCGTCGCGCATGCCCTTCACGAATGCGCTGAAGGTCGGATAGGCCGCATCGTAGTTGCCCTCCATACTGCCGTCGAAGACGTAATCCGCGGTTTTGTTGCCTAACGCATCAGCCGCAAGCTGAGCCGGCGTCTTCGGCGCTTCCGCCGTGGCCGGCGCCGACTCGTTAGGTCGAGCACGGCGGTTCGCAGGAGCATACAGGCCGAAGACCGGCTGCTTCTTTTCGAGCAGCTCGATGATCGGATTGAGACGGCGTTCCTGCGCTCCAGGAATCGCAGGCAGGGCCACCGCACACGCGATGGCGGAGATTGCGCAAAAGCGAAGCACGCGAACACCCTCCAGACTATTGAGCTGAGCCCTAACGGGCGAAGGACTATTCTACACCGCGCGGCGGGAAGGCGAAGGACCCGATCAGTGTCCGTAACGCCTTCGCCGAGCCCTCCACCGTCACATCTCGTGCAGGCGCGGCCTTTGGTTCGAGGAAGAGTCGCGCGATCTGCGCCCCGCCCCCGCGGATCCGCAGATCAGGGTCGCGCAACGTCCCGCGCGCCACATCTGCGCCGCCCCGTTGGAGTTGCAGGCTGTACGGGACGCCGTCGGCGACGAGTTCAACGCGCAGGTCACTTCCACCGCGATAATCGCGTTTCAAGGCCACCAGCAGCCATTCGAAGCTGCGGTGCTCCTTCTTCGTCGGCTGACCCAGGTAGCGCCACCCCCACCGACCAAGCGCATGAATCGTCGGCTCGAGCTCGAGTCCGAGCGATGTAAGACGGTACGCATGGGAGGTGTCTCCTGCCGTGCCGCGGACCTGCTCCAGGAGACCTCCCTCTTCCATCTCGTGGAGCCGCTTGGCCAGCAGATTTGTGGTGATGCCGGGCAATCCGCGGAGCAGCTCCGAATAGCGCTGCGGGCCGAGCAGGAGGTTGCGGACGATGAGCAGGGTCCAGCGCTCGCCGACGATATCGAGCGCCTTGGCAATTCCACAGAACTCGTTGTATGAGCGGCGTTGCATGGAACTATTGTAATTGGCAGTGATTACTTTACTTTATAATAGTAGCATTCGCAAGCTCCTACTATCAGAACGTCATATGCAATCGCCAACCGAAATACCCGATGGCTCAGTGTTGCTCAGCACCAGCTTCATCGCGCTCACCGCGGCGCTGGTTCTCTCGTTCGTAGCCGCGATCTATGCGGCGTGGCGGCGCACAGGTGCCACGACAGCCAGCGCGCGTCGCCCAGCGGCCATCGCCACCACCGGTGCCGTCGTCTGGCTCGCGATCACCGCCGGCAGCGCCGCGTTAGGTGTTCTCAGCTTCTCGGCGCCGCCCACCATGCAAATACTGCTGCTGGCTACTCTCGCCATCGCTCTGCTCCTCGGCTTTTCGCGCGTAGGGAGCCGCCTGGCATCCGGCCTGCCGATCGCACTGCTCGTTGGCTTTCAGGGCTTTCGCGTTGTCGTCGAGCTGCTGCTGCATCGGGCGTACAGCGAAGGGCTCATGCCCGTGCAAATGAGTTACGCCGGCCGCAACTTCGACATCATCTCGGGCCTCTCGGCGATCGCGTTAGGCGCTTGGCTCGCCACTGGGCGTCGTTCCGCCCGGCTTGTCGGAATCTGGAACGCGCTGAGTTTCGCGCTGCTCGTCAACATCATCGTCGTCGCACTGCTCTCAGCACCGACACCGCTGCGGGTGTTCATGAACGAGCCGGCCAACGTGTGGGTGACCAAGGCACCGTGGATATGGTTGCCGGCCGTGATGGTGCTCGCCGCACTCCTCGGTCACATCGTGGTACTGCGCTATCTGCTGCAGGCGCGGCACGAATCACCGGTGCCATCCCCAAGTAGCAGGCAGGCACGCAACCTCGTCGTACCGCTCGCACTCGTACTCTTCGCGGCATGCACCAACAACGACGAGCTCACATCGCCGCCGCCAGGCGCGCCGGCCGTTGGACGATTGGTCGGCACTGTGCAATTGCTGGGGACCGAACCTGTTGCGGGGACTGGCTTGCACTTCTCGCTCTACGCGACGCTAGATGATTTCGAGAAGCGTCGCGCGGCGCATCAGGCATCGCTGACGCCAGCGACAGCACCTCGCACATTCGAATACCACATCGACGCGGTGCGCGAGGGTTGGTACTACGCGCGGGCGTGTTTTGTGTTCGGCTGTGGCGACTACCGAAATCCTGGTACTGGTGAGCTACTCACTATCCGAGTGAATGCGCGAACGTCGACGGTGCTGAACCTCTCGTTCTAAACGGCCTAAACCAAAGCCACACGCGAGGTATCCAAGCGCATCAGCCCTTCCACCGAGTCGACAAATGCAGGAACTGATGCGCCATCTAAGGCAAGTCGTGCGCGGCTTACAACGCCGTCCCGCGTTCACGCTTGTAGTCGTCCTGACGCTCGCGCTCGGGATAGGCGCAAACAGCGCGATCTTCACAGTCGTCCGGGCGGTTCTGCTCAAGCCACTGCCGTATCAGGCTCCGGAGTCGCTCACGCTTTTGTGGAGCCGCTGGACGAACTTCGACAAGACGTGGATTTCGCCAGCGGAATTCACCGACTACGAACGGATGGATCATCTGTTCGAGAGCGCGGCGGCGTGGGCAGAGAACGACGAAGTCGCGATCACCGGCAACGCCAAAGTGCCGGAAAGCGTCGTTGGCGCGCTGATGACGTACAACATGCTGGACGTCCTCGGGCTCAAGCCGCTACTCGGCCGCGCGTTTACACGCGAAGAGGACGTGCCTAACGGCCCATCGGTCGTCATGCTGGGCAACTCGTTATGGCAGCGGCGGTACGCGGGCGACCGATCGCTTGTCGGTAAGACGATCGAGGTCAATGGTCAGGCGGCGACTGTTGTGGGCATCCTGCCGGCGGAGTTCAAGCTGCCGCTCGAATTCCAGCGGCGCACGACGGCGCAGATCATCACACCGCTCGCGTTCGATCGCGCGGCGCCGAATCGCGGCAATCACGGGATGCACGGGATCGCGCGGATGAAGGCAGGGGTTAGCGTCGCACTGGTCAACAGCGAGCTGACGAACCTCACGAAACGTTGGACGACCGAAGGCCTCTACCCGGAAGCGATGCGTTTCTCGGCGTTTGCGGTGCCGGTGATCGAAGAAGTGAGCGGCGGTGTGAGTATGGCGTTGAAGGTGCTTGCGGCGGCCGTCGGTTTTCTTCTGCTGTTGACGTGCGCGAACGTGGCAAACCTGGTGCTGACGCGCGCCGACGGTCGCAGTCGCGAGGTGGCGGTGCGCTCCGCGTTAGGTGCGGATCGGGGTGACATCCTGCGCCTCACGTTGATCGAAAGCGCGGTGCTGAGCATCGCCGGTGGCGCCGTCGGGCTCGCGCTTGCCTGGGCGGGCGTGAAAGTGCTGGTCGCTGCCGCGCCAACGTCGATCCCGCGACTGAGCGAAGTATCAGTCGACGGATTCGTCGTGCTCTTTGCGCTGCTGTTGTCGGCAGGAACGGCCGTGCTCTTCGGCGTGATTCCGGCCGTGCGTGGTGCCGCGATGGACCTCTCCGGCGGCCTGAGAGAAGGCACGCGGGGCCAAAGCGGCGGCATAGAGCGAAGGCGTGCGCGTACGGCGCTCGTGGTGGCGGAGATGGCGCTGGCGGTTCTGCTTGTGATCGGCGCGGGCCTAACGATTCGCAGTTTCGCCAATCTACAGGCGATCACGCCGGGCTTTGATCCGACGAACGTGCTCACGCTGCGCATGTCGCTCCCAGCCAGCCGTCATCCGAGCAATGAGAGCGTCGTGAACTTCTATCAGAGCCTTGGCGACGAAGTGCGGCAGATGTCAGGCGTGCAAGCAGCGGGCTTCGTGCGGTTACTGCCGCTCGCGACGGAGATCGGGGACTCCGGATTGGAGATCGAAGGAAAGCCGCTTCCAGCCGGGACGCCGAACCGGTCGGCGGATTGGCAAGCCGCCACCCCAGGGTACTTCGAAGCGATGGGGATCCGGGCCGTGAAAGGGCGCTTGTTCGACCGGCGGGAGACACCGGACGGGCTCCCGGTGATCCTCATCAACGAGACGCTCGCGCGCGAGTATTTCCCTAACGAGGATCCGGTTGGTCAACGCATTCGCGTCGGGGGGCAGCAGCGCCCATGGCGCTCGATAGTGGGCGTCGTCGCCGATGTACATCACAACGGGCTGCTGAACCCTGTGAAGCGCGCGTATTTCATCCCGCACAACCAGTGGCACGTGTCTTTTGGTAACACGCGGCGTGCGATGACGTTGGCCGTGCGCTCGACCAACGATCCGCGGGACTTGTTAGGCCCGATCACGAGCGCGGTCCGTCGCAGGGACGCGGATCTGCCGCTAACGCAGATCACTCTGATGGATGACGTGCTCGGGGATGCGCTGCGGGAGCAGCGCTTCACGATGGCCCTGATGACTGGATTCGCCGTGTTCGCGCTGATCCTGGCCGCGATCGGCATT